>JBCCDA010000088.1:0-19169 GCA_039033215.1 Pseudomonadota bacterium
AAACGCTTCTGCAATGCATCAAGCCAGGCGAAAGTGATCGGATGCCCGCAATCGCCCAGCGACAATGCCTCGCCAGCAACAGGACCGAGCATCTGCGAGAGCTGCTCCAGCCGGGTCGAAACCTGATCCGCCTGTGCATCGGGGAAGCTCTCCGGCGGTGCCGAGCGACCCGGAAGGAAAGGGAACAGAGCACGCAGCGCAGGTTCCAATCGCGTGTCGTGGAAGCGTCCGCGCTCACGCACCCGGGCTCGGTCGGCGGCGTCGCTCGGCAACATCGCGGGTACAGGGTGACGTTCCTCCAGATACTCGGCAATCGCCTCGGAGTCCGCGATCAGCAGATCGCCGTCCACCAGCGCGGGCAAGTTGCCCGACGGAACGTGATCCTTGTACGCCGCCGAGCCATAGCCACCCGGCGGCGGGATCTCCTCCCATGTCAGCTCCTTGTGCCGCAACACAATGCGAAGCTTGGCACAGTAGAGGCTGACGGGGATCGCATAGACACGGAGCATCCCTGCGCCCTGGTCGGCCTAGTTCGACAGCTGCCATTTCTTGGCCAACCCCGCGAAGAAGCCGCGCTCCTCCTTCAACCGGATCCAGGTGTTCATGTAGTTGATCCACGCTTGGTCGGCTTGGGGCATAAGCATTGCGATAGGCGTGCGGGCCTTCGGCTGGTCCACTGGGACGATCATCAGCTCGGGGTACTTGGCGACCAGCTTGTACGCCTCG
The DNA here is from genome assembly GCA_039033215.1 of Pseudomonadota bacterium. Classification (GTDB taxonomy): domain Bacteria; phylum Pseudomonadota; class Alphaproteobacteria; order Rhodobacterales; family Rhodobacteraceae; genus Thermohalobaculum. Next base: position 727 of record JBCCDA010000088.1, read on the forward strand.
ACGTTCGAAGTGATGTGCGCATCAGCCCGGCCCGCCAAGACTTCCTGGAAGTCCCGCGCGGGGGCCTCGACGATCTTGTGCTGCGCACTTGGGAAGAACTGCTTTACCTGTTGTTCCTGGGTGGTGCCCAGCGTGGCCGCCACGATCACATCGGGCTGGTCCAGATCACCCCAATCCTTGAAGCGCCCCTCGTTCTTGACCGAGGTGAGCGGTACGGTCGCCAGGCTGAAGTAACTGATCGAGTAGCCCGCCACCTTCGCACGCGACGGCGAGACCGAAGCCGAACCGGTGATGTGATAGCGACCCGCCACGACACCGTTCACCAGGGTCTTCCAGTCTGTCGCGACAAACTCGACCTCGACGCCCAGGTCCTTGGCGAGCTCCGTCATCACATCGATATCGTAGCCGGTATAGCTGTCTGTCGCCGGGTCCTTCATCGTCATCGGGTTCCAGTCGCCGGTCGTGCCGACGCGCAAGACACCGCCAGACAGGATTTCCTGCAGGGCCGTTTCCGCTTTGACGGCCGTTGTGGCCATCAGGGTGAGCGCGACGGCAGCCACCGTTGCAAGCTTGATCATGTTTGTCTCCCTGGTTCGAACTCCCCGGATCATGGGCACCTTTTCCCGGGGAAGGAAAGGAAAAGGATGTGCAGTGCAGCGATCTCTGCCTAGGCTCGGATTCAGGGGGGGCCATGCAGCCGATCATCCAAGTAGACGGCATCGACAAACGCTTTGGTGACTTCCGGGCCTTGTCCGGGGTGTCGCTGGCGGTGAACGCAGGCGAGAAGATCGTGGTCTGCGGGCCCTCGGGGTCAGGCAAGTCGACGCTGATCCGCTGCATCAACCGACTTGAGAGCCATGATGCCGGGGAGATCCTGGTGGATGGCGTGACGCTGAGCGATCGCACTGCCGACAAGGTGCGCCGCGAGGTCGGTATGGTCTTTCAGCAGTTCAACCTGTTCCCTCACCTGACGGTCCTGCGCAATCTGACCCTCGGCCCCATGCGGGTGCGTGGCCTGAGCGGTGCCGAGGCCGAGAACAAGGCGATGGAATATCTCGCGCGCGTCCGCATTCCCGAGCAGGCTGGCAAGCTTCCGACGCAGCTATCGGGCGGGCAGCAGCAACGGGTGGCGATCGCCCGCGCGCTCTGCATGGAACCAAAGATCATGTTGTTCGACGAGCCGACAAGCGCCCTGGACCCGGAGATGATCGCCGAGGTTCTTGATGTGATGGCCGAGCTTGCAACCAGCGGTATGACCATGATCGTAGTGACCCATGAGATGGGTTTTGCCAGGCGCGTCGCCGACCGCATGGTCTTCATGGACAAGGGTGAAATCGTCGAGAGATCACCGCCAGAGCAGTTCTTTTCTGCCCCTGCGACCGAGCGGTGTCAGACCTTCCTCAACCAGATCCTGGGACACTGAGGTGAAGTGGCTGGCGCTTGGATCGTTGCTGTTCTTGGTGGCCTGCGGATCCGACGGCTGGTACGTGGTAGACCCGACGCTGCCGGGCGGGCGATCGAACCTGAACTTCATGATCTCGGGGTTCTGGTACACGATCCAGCTGTCATTGGCCGCACTGGTAATCTCGATGCCTGGAGGACTGCTGATCGCGCTGTGCGGCTTGTCCTCGAGCCGGCTCCTGCGCGCTTTCTACCGCGGCTATGTGGAGGTGATCCGGGCAATCCCGCTCTTCGTCCTGATCCTCTGGGTCTACTACGGGCTGCCGGATCTGGACATTCGCATCGCGCTCTTCTGGTCCGGAGTCGTTGCACTGGCCATTGGCGAAAGCGCCTTCATGGCCGAGATTTTCCGCGGTGGGATCCAGTCAGTCCCACGCGGGCAGCTTGAAGCGGCCAAAGCCGTCTCGCTCAGTTATCGGGACACGATGCGCTACGTCATCCTACCGCAGGCCATCCGACGCATTCTGCCCGCGCTCGGCAACCAGTTCATCTACGTGGTCAAGATGTCTTCGCTGGTCAGTGTCATCGGCGCACCCGAGTTGACGCGCAAGGCCAACGAGCTGATCGTGACGGAGTACCGCGCACTTGAGATCTACACGGTGCTGGCGTTGGAATATCTGGTGCTTGTCCTGGTGCTCTCGGCCGGCGTTCGCTGGCTGGAGCGCAAGATGGGCGCAGACGAGAGAAAGGCCTGAGGACAGCATGAGCTCCTGGATACGCATGGTCCCCGACGCGGACGCCAGCCCGGACCTTATGGACGCCCTGCAAGGTGCGCGAACACCGCACGGGACAGTGGACAACGTCTTGCGGGTACATTCGCTGCGCCCGAACACGATGCGCGGGCACATGACGCTCTACAAGGCGGCGCTGCACGACGACGCCAATACGATCCCAACGTGGTTGCAGGAAACGGTGGCCTCCTACGTCTCGGTGCTCAACAAATGTGACTATTCCTATGCCAACCATTGGGCGAATGCCCGCCACCTGATGGGAGACGCGGCCAACGCCGATGCGGTCGAGGCGGCCTTGGCGGCACGGCGACCGGAAGACGCGCTGGATGGCGCTCCGCTGGCCATGTGCCGCTACGCCGAGAAGCTGACCTTAAGCCCGGCGGAAATGGACGAAACCGACGTCGCCGCGCTACGGGCTGAAGGCCTCGACGATGGTCAGATCCTCGAGATCAACCAGATCATATGCTACTTCAACTACGTGAACCGCTCGATCAACGGGCTAGGGGTCACGACCGAGGGCGATATCGTCGGGTACTACAAGGAGGAGGTGTGATGGCCTATGCCGAAGCCCGCCAACTGGACGCCGAGATCCCGCTGATCGACATCGCCCCCTTGCGCGACGGGTCTGATCCCGGAGGCGTGGCCCGCGCGCTGCATGGCGCCAGCACGGAGCTCGGCTTCATCTACGTGACCGGTCACGGCATCCCCGAGGAGATGATCAACGAGGCCCGCGATACCGCCTACGACTTCTTCCGCGCGGATCCCGCCCAGAAGGAGGAGGTCCGCGTCTCCGGCGCCCATCGCGGCTGGCTGGCCCGCGGCGGGGCCAAGATGCAGGACGACGCAAAGGCCGACCTCAAGGAGAGCTTCATCTGGGGTTGGCAGGACGCCGAAGGGGCAACACCCCACGACCACGCCCTTCGGGGCGCGAACCGCTGGCCCGGGTTCCTGCCAGAGCTTCAGACAGTCTCGATGGCCTACTTTCAAGCGGCGCACGGCGTGGCCCATCACCTCATGCGGGGCTTCGCGCTGGGACTGGGCCTGGACGAGGACTTCTTCCTGCGCACGGCGGACAGGCCGCTTTCGCGCGCATCGTACGTCTACTATCCCGCGCAACCGGCAGAGTTGGGCACGGACCAATTCGGCGTCGGTCCCCACACGGACTTTGGCGTGCTCACAGTGCTGTGCCAGGACAATGTGGGGGGCTTGCAGGTGCAGGGGCTGGATGGTTCCTGGGTGCATGCGCCCCCGGTTCCAGGTGCCCTGGTCGTCAACGTCGCCGATCTGTTGGCGCGCTGGACTGGCGGTGCGTACAAGTCGACGCCGCACCGGGTCGTGAACACCTCGGGCCGCGAGCGGCTTTCGCTGGTGCTTGCGTGGGATCCGAACCCGGAGACAATGATCGACCCCGCGCGCGTGCCCAACGCGGGGCCCGAGCAGGCCGATCCGATCACCTGTGGCGACTACTTGCTATGGCGCTTTGGCAAGGCCTTCGCCTATCGGAAAGGCTGAGCGGTGGAGGGTGATGGCTTCGCTGAACGCCCTACGGCGTTTGCCGCGCCGGTCGACCAGGGCGCGCTGAGCCAGGGAGCGCGGAACCTGCTGCTTGGATGCGCCGAGGTCAGACCAGGGCAACGCGTGGTTTTGCTACACGAAGACCCCTACCTCGGCTGGTACGATGTCGCGGCCCCCACTGCGGTGGCACGCATGGCGGGTGAGCTGGGTGCAACAGTCGATCTGCTCGAGGTGGGCGGGCCGGATACCCCACTTCAGGCCGACGCGCGCTCCCTCCAATCGCAGGCAGATGTTTTGATTTGGTTTGCGCGCATCGGGGACCAGGACCGGTTCGCCGTGCCCGCTCCTGGTCAGACAATCGTGGTCAGCTATGCGCGAACAGCCTCCACCCTGGCATCATCCTTTGGCACCACTCCGCACGCGGATATGGTTGCCCTGAAGCACGCTGTCGACGACCGACTGGCTGCAGCTGAGGTGATCACTGTGACCTGTGCCCATGGCACACGGTTAGCGGGTTCGCAGGCAGCTGGCGTTGCAGAGGACGTTACTGTGCGCCGCTTTCCCATGTGCGTGCCGCGGCCGGTTCCAGCGGCGCAGTTCAACGGCACGGTAGCGCTCCGGGGATACCTCAGCCCAACGGGCTCGCGCAGCTACCGACCGGCAGACTTGAAACTTGCGGCCACAGTGATGGCGCATATCCACAAGGGCCGTATCGTCGATTTTGAAGGAAACCCGGACACGGTTGCGCGCATCCGTGCGCACTATACCCACGTTGCTGGCCTCTTCGCGATCGAGCCCGACGTCGTCCACTCCTGGCATGCGGGCATCCACGCAGGCTGCACGTTCGACGGCCTCCCGGACCAAAATGCGGATCTATGGTCAAACTCGGTCTTTGGCAGTCCGCGATGGCTACACTTCCACACGTGCGGCAACTATGCGCCGGGGGAGATCTGCTGGATGGTCGAGGAACCGACTGTCTTTGCCGATGAAGAGCCCATTTGGTCTGCGGGTAGACTTGCCCTGGATGCGACAGGAGCTGGGTGAACCTGACGGAAGGACGAGGGTCGCCGGTTGATTCATTTGGCCGCTGTGTGTGCCAGATGAGAGAACGCGCGACCTTGATCGAGGGGTTCGCGATGTGCACGACCTCGCCATGGGACGGTCCCGCCCCAAGCGTGTCAATGGCCCAAAGACAGATCAGCTCACGCCGCCATCGTGAAGTCCTGCAGGCGGCGTGTGTCAGGTCACCAGAAGGCCACGTCTCGCCGACACCCAGGGGTGGTCTGGTCTCTCATTGATCCACGTGACCAATGGCAGTTCCCGGAACAACGCCTTGCCTAGCTCACGACTGATCGGACAACCAGCATCGTCCGAACCAGCGAAAGCCCGATCTTTTCCCGAATGGGACCGTGAATCTGACTGCCGGGGTTAGGGGACGCCGATGCGCACAACTACAACGCACCGGACGCTCTGAGTGAGCCGATTTCATCCGCCGTGAAGCCGAACTCTGCCAAGACCTCGTCATTGTGTTCCCCCGCATCCGGGGCGGAGACGTCGATCGAGGCCGGAGTACGGGACAATGAGACTGCCTGGCCGATCAGCCGGGTCTCTCCGCGTACTGGGTGCGTGGCCGATTGGACGATTCCCGAATGGACAACCTGCGGGTCCTCGAACATCTCATCCACGGTGTAGATGGGGCCCGCGGGCACGGAGTTTGCCTCCATGATCTCCATCCACTCTGCAGTGGTTCTCTCTGCGAAGATCGGTGACAGGGTATCCCATACAAGCGGACGATTCCGGTACCGGATTTCCATGGTGGCAAAGTCGGGGTGGTCCGTCAGGTCCTCGCGCCCGATGGCGGTACAGAATGCGCGCCATTGGCCCTCGGCGCCAACACCGAGATTCAGGTAGCCGTCCTTTGTCCCAATGACCCCCATTGGTGTCGAGTATGGGTGGTCGTTGCCACCCTGGGGCGGTACCTCGCCCTCAATCAGGTACCGCGCAGCCTGAAAGTCCATGATGGCGATCTGGGCCTCCAGAAGGGAGGTATGGATCCACTGGCCCTGCCCCGACTTCTCGCGTTCGGCGAGTGCCACCAGCACGCCGATGGCGGCGTTGTATCCAGCGGTGGAGTCTGCGACTGCTGTCCCCGCACGCATTGGCCCCTTGCCGGGATGCCCGGTCACCATCATTAGCCCACCCATGCCTTGGGCGATTTGGTCAAAGCCGGCGCGTTTGGCGTATGGTCCGTCCTGCCCAAAGCCGGAGATGCTGGCCAGGATGACACCCGGATTGATCTTGGCCAGCGCTTCGAAGTCGATCCCGAGACGCGTCTTCACGTCTGGTCGGAAGTTCTCGACGACCACATCTGCGGTTTTGACCATGCGGCGGAAGGCGGCCAGCCCCTCGGACTTCTTCAGGTTCAGCGTCAGCGAGCGCTTGTTGCGATGCAGGTTCAGCATGTCGTAGCCGTGGCGCGCACCCGACATCCCCGCATTCGGGTCGACACCTTCAGGCGCCTCGATCTTGATCACGTTCGCCCCGAAATCAGCGAGCACGCGGCAACACGTCGGGCCGGCGCGCACGCGTGTCAGATCCAGAACGGTGAGATGGTCCAGCGCCGTCGAAGGTGTCGGTCGGGGCATCAGGTGGCCTCGGGCAAGGGCGGCAGCTTGTCGGTGTACTCCGCCACCTCCGCACCACCGGTACCGTCGGCCTCGATGAACCAGTCGCCTATCTGGCGTGAAGTCATGAACACCGTCTGGGGATGATCCATCAACAAGTCGAGCGCCTTCTCGAACCAATAGGCGATGTGCGGCACCCCGATGATGTGGGGGTGCAGCCCGAACGTCAGACACCTTGGGTTCTGATCGGTCTCACGCTCGAAGATCGCCAGCGTCGCCTCCAGCCGTCGCAGCATTTCGTCCGTCGACTGGTTCTTGATCGCGTACATCGGCACATCGTTCAGCTCCAGCGCATAGGGCAGCCCGACCATCGGCCCGTGCTTCGTGCGGATCCAGAACGGCAGATCGTCGATCACCCAGTCGTGGAGAAAGTCGATACCGTGCTCCTTCAGAACATCCACCGTATCGTGCGTCTCACCCAACCCCGGGCCCAGCCACGAGCGCACGGGGTGGCTATCCACCGCCTTCAGCCGATCGAGAGTGCGCTTGATCACCGCGCGCTCGTCGTCGACTGCCTTCATGCTCTGCTGATACCAGCCATGGCCGACGAGCTCCCACTCCGCCTTCACGATCTCGTCCATCAGGTCCGGATAGACATCCGCCACCTGCGCGTTCATGAGCGCCGAGACCTTGATGCCGCGCGCCGCCACCATGTCCATGAATCGCGGCATCCCGCAGCGCATCCCGTACTCTACCCAAGAATAGTTCGGCACATCAGGTGGCTGGATCTGCTGCCCGTGCGGTGGAGGCAGTACCCCCCGCGGCATCGGCTGATCGAAGGGCCAGTATTCGACATTCATGCAGAGGTTCACCAGGATCGGCTTGCCACCCGGTGGCTCCAGCCGACTGGTGCGGTTCGCCATCCTGTAAGGCACCCGTGGATTAGACCAGACCATCAAAGCCTCCCTCAGTCGATATGCACACATGCGGCCTGCTCGGGCCAGGACACAGTCACGGGTGTGCCGGGCTCAAGCGGTTGCGCGCCAGTCGAAGAAACCACCCGGCTGACGACCTCGGTCCCATCGGCAAGCCGGGTGCGATGGGATGTTATGAGACCAAGATAGACGCTCTCGACATAGGTCGCGGGTAGACCGGGGGAACCGTTAGGACCGATCTCGACCAGCTCCGAGCGCACGGATATCGTCGCCTTGGCGCCAGCATTGACGTCCTGGCGACGCGGTACCGCTATGCGCCCGGAAGAGGTCTCGAACGTGGCCGAATAAGGGTTCGTCTCCACGATGGCCCCGTCTATCAGATTATTTTCACCTACAAAGGATGCCGTGAAGCGACGCTTGGGTGTTTCGTAGACCTGCCTCGCGGTCCCGTGCTCCACCAGTTTGCCGTCGGCGATGAGGGCAATACGATCAGCGACCGTCATCGCCTCCTCCTGGTTATGGGTCACATGGATGAAGGTGATGCCGACAGTCTGCTGGAGGTGTTTGAGCTCCAGGCACATGTCCTTGCGCAACTGAGCGTCGAGCGCCGCCAGCGGTTCGTCCAGCAGCAGGATATCGCGGTTCAGCACCAACGCACGGGCCAGTTGCACGCGCTGTTGCTGTCCGCCGGAGAGCTCGTGCGGTTTGCGCCCGCCCAGACCTGTCAGTCCGACCTGATCCAGCATGGCCGCAACCTTGTCCCTGATCTCGGCCTTTGAACACTTGGCGAGGACGAGCCCGTAGCCCACGTTCTTCTCGACTGTCATGTGAGGAAAGAGGGCGTATTGCTGGAAGACCATACCGGTCGGCCGCGCCTCAGGCGGCTGGTCTGAGACATCCTGGCCATGCAGCAGCACCGACCCGGATGTTGGTCGATGAAAGCCCCCGATGGTGCGCAGAAGAGTCGTTTTCCCGCCACCAGACGGTCCCAGCAACACAAAGTACTCACCCGACCGGATCGTCAGATCCACCCCGTCCAGCGCCCGCACTGGACCGTAGTGCTTGGCGAGGCCACGGACTTCCACGGCGTTCCGACTATCAGTCATGGTATCCTTCATGCGGCAACGGGCTCCGCCTTTGCGCGGGCTTCGCGGCCCAGGGTTTCGGATCGGACCAGCGTCCACAGGATGATGGAGCCGATGATCACGATTGCGACGTAAGAGACCATGGCCGACATGGCGTAGGATTGTTCGGACATTCCGGTGTTCAGCATCTGGCTGACGAGGACCGTCGTGAACGTGTCGAAGCCGCCCTTGAGCAGGCTGGTTCGAGTGTACTCGTTGAAGCAGAGGATAACCGTGAACGCGCATGATGACGCGACGCCGGGTCGGATCTGCGGGAACTCGACATCCCAGAACGCGCGCCAGGGCGTGGCGCCGCAGGCCCGCGCGGCCTCGGTCTGCTCGTCTCGGTAGCGGCCCATGGTGATCAGCACCACGATGAACGCGTAGGGAAGCGTATAGATAACGAGGCCTATGAGCGCCGTGACGAACCCCAGCCGGAACCAGGCATCGAAGAACGTGGTGCCCAGCTGGTCACCCAGCCATTGGAACGTGAAGTTGAGGTTCTTGAAGTACACCAAGAGCGCCGCGCCGAAGATGTCCGGGGCAACGAAGAGCGGCAACATGAGAAGTGCGAGCACGGGAAGCTTCCGCCTGACCGACTTGTAGAACTTGGCCGAGAGAACCGCGAAGGGCACCGTGATCAGCGTTGTGCAGACCGCAAGCGAAAGCGTCCAACCAAGCGCGCCCATCATCAGCCGGTCGCCAAAGACGACACCGTACCATGCTGTGGTGAACACATACTCGGCGGCGCCGAAGCCGTTCTCGTTGAAGCTCACGTACATGACGTAGAAGACGGGTGTCATCAACGTCAGGACGACCAACAGCAGGTAGAACCACTGCAACCTGTATCCCCACGGATTGGCGTATTCGTTCATCGCTTGGCAGGCTCCAGCACCTGCGTCAGATCGAACAGCCGGTGGCCGAGGTAGAGCAAACCCAGAAGCGTCGAGATCATGATCGCCGAGACGGCCATCGCCAGCGGGAAGTCCAGCGCCACGATGGCCTGTGTCGCGATCAACCCTGCATTCACTGCCCCGGGACCACCCAGGATGTTCGGCAGCAGCGCCACGCCCAAGCCGTTGACGAAAATGAAGACGGATCCCGCGAAAATCCCCGGCGCGGCCAGCGGCAGGATCACATCGCGATAGGTCCGAACCGTCGAGGCGCCGAGATCCTCACACACCTCGAAGACGTGTTTGGGTACGGCCTCCATGGCGAGGAACCCGGAGAAGACGATGAACGGCAGGAAGCTGAGGACCTCGCCGATGATGACCCCGGTTGGTGTGTACAGGATAGATGTGATCGGCTCGGTAATCATCCCCAATTGGATCAGGGTGTCGTTGACCAGCCCATTACGTTGCAGGACAGGGCGAAGCGCGAAAATGCGGATGATCTCAGAGACCATGAACGGGAGAATGAAGAGCAACACGACGCGGTGCTGAGCAACCTCGGGGATACGGCGGCGGACAAAGACGGCGATCGGAAAACCCAGAACCAGGCAGATCATCACCGAGATCAGTGAGTGCCACATGCTTGCCAAGAAGTTCCAAAGGCGCGCTGACGTGAAGAAGTTCTCGTACGAGAAAAGTGTGAACCCTGGCTCCATCCAGAACATTGTCCGCTCGAAGACTGACCAGACAGCAGTCAGCGCCAAAGGCAGAGCAAAGAACACACCCATGAAGATCAGGGGCGCCCAGAAGGCACCCCTGCGCAGCCGATGCATCGTCACGCGGCCTGCACCCGCGCCCACCAGTCCTGATAGTCGCGGATATGAGTGGGGAACACATTCTGCCAGGCATTACCTGCTGTGGTGATCCGGGCTTCCTTGCGTTCGAGGCGACCGGCGATGATCGCCTTGGTCTCGTCGTCGAAGTCGTCGGAGTTTGCTTCGACGTAATCGTTCACACCCTGCATTTGCGGGGTGAAGCCGAAGGTCGCAAGCGTCCGAGCCCCGAACCAAGTGCTGAGGTAGACGTTCATGAGGCTGTAGAAAGCCTCCTCCTGACCACGTTCTTTGCCGCCTTTCGTCAGCATGAACATGTTGTTCCAGGTCTGATGACCTTCGATCATGGTTCCGTAGCGGATGTCCTGGCCAGATTTCTTGGCGGCCACGACCTGGATCGGCTCCCAGCAAGAGCTGACCAGCACTTCCTCGGACGCCAACAGGTCCACACCATTCTGAAATCCGTCCCAGAAGGTACGGAACTGACCCTTCTTCTTCATGTCGATGAGGAACTCCGAGACGCCGCGGACCTCGTCCGGGGTCATATCCGACGGGTCCACGATATCCTGTTTGCCGGACTCTTTGAGGTAGATAGCCGTGTTCGTCAGGGTCGGGCCGAAATCGTTCTGCATCGCGGCACGCCCGCGGAACTGCTCGTCGAAGAGCGCCTCCCAGCTGGTCAGTTCCTCGCCGATGACGGTCACATTGTGCGCGAGACTGTCGGCGTTCGAGATGTAGGGGACGCAGACGATCTCGCCGTTGTGGCGGATGGTGTCGGCTGCGGCGCCGCCCTCCAGATACGTCGGCAGAATGCCAGACCAATTGGGGATCTTGGACACATCCAGCGGCTCGATCACCCCCTGGCTGGCCAGCGCATCCTCCATGCCCCCACCGTTGTCAGACATCGCGTCGTAGAGCGCGTTGCCGTCGCCGATGACCATCTTCTGAATGGCCTCGTCCGCGCGCGCGGACTTAGCGTTGTAGGCGATCGAGATGCCGGCCTGCAACTCCATGGCTGACCAATCCTTGGCGCCCACCTTGGCGACCCCGATCGTCCAGAGTTTGAGCGGCTCTGCCGCGGCCGCCACACCGCCTACTCCAGCGACAGCGGCGGCTGACCCGGCTAGGGCAAGCATCTGACGGCGGGTGAATTCTTGCTGGTTCATGGCCTCACTCCCTGAGGTGTCTTGGCACCGCGCTGGTGCCTACAGCTTATGGTGTAGGGGAGTTTCGTCCTGCGGCAACTTATTCCATAACTGTTTCCAAGACAGTGATGAGCGCGGTATGTGCCAGTCAGATTGTGAACGAGGAGCGAGACATGGACCTTGGTCTGACTGGCAAAAAGGTAATCGTGACCGGAGGATCCAAGGGGATTGGCCTGGCCACTGCGCAGGCTTTCTTAGCGGAAGGTGCACATGTGGTGATCGCGAGCCGCAATGCGGACGCGCTGGAGGCGGCAGCTGCGTCGATGGCCAGTGATTCAGTCGCGATCTTCGCTGTGGATCTGGCCACAGACGACGGCCGGGAACGACTGTTCGATGAGCACGGCGATGCGGACATCCTTGTCAACAACGCCGGAGCAATCCCTGCGGGTGACATCCAGACGGTGACCATGGAAGCTTGGCGGCAGGGTTGGGAGTTGAAGGTTTGGGGGTACATCCACCTCTGCAAACTATTCCTCGCGGCCATGAACGACCGCAAGGCAGGAACCATAGTGAACATAATCGGCATGGGGGGGCGCGCGGTCAGGCCCGGGTACATTGCCGGTGCTGCGGGAAACGCCGCGCTGATCGGATTTACGCAAGCGCTCGGAGCTGAGTCGCCTGCCTCTAACGTGCGCGTGTTCGGCATCAATCCGGCGCCCACCTTGACCGACAGGATCAAGACCATGGCTCGCGTCTGGGCCGAACGCGACTTCGGCGATCCTGAGCGTTGGGAAGAAAAACTCGACCAGTCGAAGATGCCGTTTGGTCGCATAAAACAGCCCGAGGAGGTTGGGGCGTTGGCAGCCATGCTCTGCGCGCCGCAAGTGCATTACCTCTCGGGCACCGTCATAGATCTCGACGGCGGCGCCCAGTGGGCATAGGAGATCGGATGGGGCCGATGTCGATCAGTTGCTCTGGTCTCTGCCACAGCGTTTCAACACTGCCCTGCACTGGATTGAGTGAATCGATCCCGTATGTCCAGCGGGAACTCCAATGCAAGAGCAGGGTTTGGGTAAACTGACCCATGCCCTTTGATGGCCGGAGACCGACCGCAAGTGTTGGCCGGTCAAATATCCTGTTTGCGTTGTGAACTGACGGAGGAAGACCGTGATCATAACCAAAGCGGAAGTCGTCCAATTGCGGATCCCGTTCTCCGATCCCGGTAGCGGCAAGGGATTGTTCCAGGGCGCGTGGACGGCACTGGACTTCGTGCTGCTCAGGCTCGAGACCGACGATGGCCTGGTCGGGTGGGGAGAAGCGTTCTCGTACTTCTGCGCTGATGCCGTTGCGGCAATGGTCCGGCAAAGCGTTGTTCCACTGCTCGAAGGCCGAAATGTGTCGGACATGCACGGCATTCTGGCCGACATGCGTCAGAAACTGCACATTGTCGGCCGATACGGCATCACCATGTTCGCGATCTCGGCGGCGGACATCGCCCTTCACGACCTCGCAGCAAAGGCGCGCGGGATCAGCGTGGCCGAGCTTCTCGGCGGACTGCGCCGGACGGACGTGCCCGCTTACGCTTCGCTGATCCGCTATGGCGAACCTGGACTCGTGCGTGACATGGCAGGACGTGCAGCAGCCAAGGGCTATGGCATGATCAAGCTGCACGAGATCGAGGAGGCGTCGATCCGTGCCGGCCGCAACGGGGCTGGCCGCTTGGCGCTGACCAACGACGTCAACTGCAATTGGTCGGCAGAACAGACGCGCGAGCTTGCACCGATGCTGCGCGAGATCGATCTTTTGTGGTTGGAGGAGCCGGTTTTCCCACCCGAGGATTTTGCACTGCTTGCCGCCTTGCGAGCCGAGACCGGGCTGGCCATCGCCACGGGCGAGAACGCTTGTACCGGGCACCAGTTTGCCGAGATGATCAAGGCTGGCGCCGCAGACTACGTGCAACCGAGCGTCACCAAGATCGGCGGATTGGCCGAGACCATGGCAACGCGTGCCCACGCCGCCGCAGCAGGTGTGCACATCGCTCACCATGCGCCCTACTTCGGGCCGGGATACCTCGCGACACTGCAGGTACTAGCCACAGCACCAGAGGAGGAATGGTTCGAGTACCTCTACATCGACAGGGAAGCAGACCTCTACCCGGCAATGCCACTACCTCTGGATGGTCGCGTCGCGGTTCCAGAGGGGCCTGGGCTTGGCGCCGAACCAGACCCAAAGGTGTTGGAGCGCTTTGCAGTCTGAAGAACTCGCGCCAGACCTGCGATCCGGTCATCCGCGAACCATCGAACGGGGACATGGTCGTTGGACATACCGTCGCCTTTAGGGTGACGGGATCTGATCGGCAAACCGGGTTCGGCAAAGTAATCGAACGGCGAAATGGGTACTCTCATCGAACCGTTCGTTCGAAACTTGGCGACCAGGATCGCAATTGAGTCAGCCGGCAGCCATCCGACCCGCCTCGCACGGGCCAACCAAAGGCCTCAAGCAGGCTCTGTGTCTTCAGCCAGCTTCAACTGGCGCTGGAGCTACCCCAAAAAACTTCTTGGGCCGGTGTGATCGAGGTATGGAGCAGCCAAGTTGCCTTGAGCCCCTGCGGACATCGAAGCTGGCTCAACACACATCCACTGACCTGAAGACACCGCCCAATCGTCCAAGTGCGAGCGCCCAGCCTACGGCTCCGGGAACCCATAGAGGACGGTCGGGTTATCGACCAATATCCGCTTGCGAAGTTGCTGGTCGCAGCCCCAATTCACAAGCTGATCGAGAAGCGCTCCGTCGTTCGGCATCACACCCTTGTGACGCACATGCGGCCAATCCGAGCCCCAAACCAGTCGAGCCGGATTTGCAGCAATGAGCGCGTGCGCCATGTCTGCAATGTCCGTGTACGGTGACCGGTCCAGGGCGCTGATCCGGTATGGTCCGGTGAGCTTGACCCAAGCACGACCTTCTTCGAATTCCGCAAGAAACCGCTGGAACCCCGGGTCGTGCATGCCCTTTCTGACATTCGTATAGCCGAGATGGCCGAACACCACAGGCACGTGAGAGGCTGACAGGACCGCGTGGATATCGTCAAACGTCTCGACATGCGCCAGAAACTCAATGTGCCATCCAAAATCGGCAATGCGTGCGGTAAACGCCAACGCATCCTCAACTGACGGGAAAGTCATGCCGCCGCTGTCAACAATGTTGACCCGAATGCCGCGCGCGCCCGCTCCGTGAAACGCTTCAAGCTCGGCGTCGGTCACATCCTTGGTCACCGATACGACAGCCCGCAGCCGTTCCGGATCCGCCGCAGAAGCCTGCAGGGTTGCCGTGTTGTCTTCGGCATAGACACTGGGTTGAATGACAACCGCACGGTTCATGCATAGGGCCGTGGCTACCTTGTCGAAATCGGTCATCTCCAACGGCGGGGGTGTATAGCTCCGATCCGGCACGTACCGATGCTCGTGGCCCCTTGGGAAGATGTGGAAGTGGGTGTCGCACGCCCCGGCAGGCACGGCGAAGGCGGGTGCGCGCGGCTCAGGGTCCGGACCCGGACAAAATGGAACCTCGTCGGGTTGTTTGGTCATGGCTTTCTACCGTTTCTGCCAGTCGTGTTGTTCCGAACCGCTGCTTCGTACTGCATCCATGAGACGCCTCCCCTTGGACAGTTTCTGGCGCAAGCTAAGCTACTGTCCGGGCCAGCCGATCCGTTTGCATGAACTCTGCCCATAGATCACGACGTGTAGTCTTCCGCAAACGCTCGAGCGGGGCAATCGTCACAGAGGCTATCGAATTTGGGGCGTTCTTACTCGCGTCACTTCGTGCCATTCGGCCACCCGATTGAGCTGGCGTGCTCCTCACCTCCAATCGGTCCAGGGGTGCCTGCGTTAACCAGGCAGGGTTCTCGCGTGTCGTCGGACGAGTTCTACGGCGTAGATGTCGACCTAGATCAGGCCTCTCAAGGAAGACGACACAGCTGCCACCCACGATCTTGGTGCCAGCGCGTCGCTCAAACGTAAAGAAGAAGCGTAGTGCCAACCTGGTATCGGAGAAGCTCCGCAAGCCGATGGGGAGAGGCTCAAGGGAAATGACCGTCGAAGACGTGGTGACTTCGTTCCGGCAATACTGGAGGTGATCGTGATCCAAGGTGAGGCATCGCAAGATCCGAAGTGAGTTCGCAACACAGCGATGATCATATGAACACCGGCTGCGCACTCCATCGCTTAGAGAGCATCCTTCGTCTTCTCGCTTGCGACGCTCGACCACAATCAGGAATTGGATCCACAGATGAACCCAAAGGCTCATTCCAGTGAACCGCTCTCCTTGTCATGCGGATTTCTGTGGTTCGGACAGCGCACCGGAAGTCGCAGCAACGGCGCCGGCCGCCGCTTCGGGTTCTCGAGAGTCCACCACAACTCGCGGAGTCGGAATCTGAACGCCGTTATCGCGAAGTCCCTTCTGGATTGCGATGAAAGCCCGCCGGCGGATGGCAAACTGTTCGCCCGGGGGACAAGTGAACTTCACCCCGATCTGGAAGTTCTCGCCCACCATCCCGATCGCACCCTGGCTCTTTAGCGGTTCGATGAACTTTCCTTCCAGCTCGGGGTTCTCCGCCAGCGCCAGTCCCACTTTCTTCACCAGCTTGCGAACCCGCTCGAGATCCTCGCCGGGTCCGACCTCAAAACTGAATTTGACCGTCACCCAGTCTCGGCTGTGGTTCTTGATCGTGCCAAGCGATCCGAACGGGATCGTCGTGACAGGTCCACGCGGATGGCGCAGGCGGACCGAGCGCAGCATGATCTTCTCGACCGCTCCCTTGCCCTCGGCACTCTCGATAAATTCGCCGAGCCTGAAGGCGTCCTCGTAGAGATAGAACATGCCGGCAATCACGTCCTTCACCAGCGTCTGGGCACCGAAGCCGAAAGCAAGCCCAAGTATCCCCGCCCCTGCCAGCAGAGGCGCGATCTGTACGCCAAGCGATGTCAGCGCTAGCATGACCGTCAACAAACCGACGAGTATGCCCGCGGCTATCCGGAAAACCGGGAAGAGTGTTTCCAGCCTGTTGCCGGCGCGCCCCCCCTCTCCGTCAGGGATATCACCGTCTGCATCGCCGCTCGCAGGAGCGTATACATCGAGAAAGGCGCTAACTGTTCGCCAGACGGCGATACCAACAACGATTGTCAGAGATGCACTGACGAGCCCCGGGAGGATCCGCGCCGCTCCGGTTGCCTCTTGCGCAAATGGATCAATGTTCCATGCAAAGAGCAGCAGAACTGCGGCCAGTACGATCACAGCGCCTTCGAGCAGTGCAAACAGCCCGGTCAAAATACCCTTGCGCTCGTCCTCAGCGCCGTCGCGTACCTCGCGTCCCCATATCCCCAGGCCCGCCAGCAGAAACGGGGTCAGGATGAAAATCTGGAACGAGTAACTCGCTGAGACGGCAGATCCCGCTGAAGGGTCCGCAAGCCGTCCCATAGTATCGGTGAGGAAGGTCAGGACGAGCAGCAGACCATAGAGGACAGGCCAGTATCCCATCATGCCAGAGAGCGCACCGTCACCGTCCGGCGATGCAAAAGCGAGCCGGAGCAGCCGGGTGATCGGCCGCCGGATGAAGACGAAGTAAGCGAAGCCCGCCGCGAACTCGATTCCACGCGACGCAATGGCGAAGAGTATGGCGCTGTCGCCGGCGCCGACGACTGTGTCGTTGAATGCGCGCAGCGACGCGAGGACACCTAGCGTGACCACGAGAGGCAGAGCACCCCGGAAGATCACGTTCGCTTCGGAGTTCGTAAGTCCGCTCGGTCTCCGATTCGGAGCGCGCGAAGCCGCCAGCATCTCGAGCACCACCAGGACGATCCGAAACCTCAGCGCCCCCTCAAGCAGAACGGGAACGAGCGCGACGGCAAGCCGCTCTGGCGGCAGCAAAGCAACTGCCAATGCGTGTGACGCGGCGTAGAAGATCACGACCCGGAGCGCCTGAAGCACCGTCCAGCCGAATGCTCCACGGACGCGCTCTGTCCAGACCGCCTCCGCGTCCACATCGCGTACGAACACTCCGCGGACCAAGCGGGACGCGCCGAAGTCTATGGCATAGGCCACGACCAGCACGAGCGCCGCGAGGACGAGGGGTAGCAGAACTCCCGCATCGGCCCCGCCAAGGGCATCACGGTACCAATCGGAAAACTTTGCCGGAAGTTCGGCCGAGGCAGCTATGGCTGGTGCGAGAAGGTCCGCAAGGCCTGGAGCTTCGCCAGCAGGAGCTACGATCTCGGCGTCTGCCGGCACGACCCCGGCAAGCTGGCGCGCGACCTCCTCCGCCTGCTCACCTGAGACAATGATCTCGATGCGTGTGTCTGCCATGCTTTAGATTGACCTATTGTTGAGCCAAATGCTCGCTCCCCGACGAAGCATCCCTCCAGGGATGCCCGTCTTGTGCGAGTTTATGTCCTAACTGGATCAACTCACGCATGTAGGCTTGATCGAACGCTTCCCCGGCGACACGCTCAACTCATGCTGGCACGTGGGACAGACTGGACGCAACCCCATCGCGCTCCAGCGCGTAGCAGAATGTGAAGAGGTGATCGGTCCAATGGATTTAAGGGAATGCCAAGACCGATACGGTGGCGGCTCCGGAACCTCCAGCGCTGTGAGCACCACCCTCCCATCGACACAGGCCAGGCAAAGGAAGACCTGTGACGTTTCTCCGGCGTCGGTTGGATCTCGTCGCAACCCACGCGTCGATCTCGCCCGCTCCGGACACTGGCTGGAACGTAGTCAGAACCGAGGTCGAAGCGCGGCGGGCTGTGTGGACCTTTACCACTGTAGCGGGGCTGTCACGTTGGATATCGCGCCCATTTCTCGAGGGGCTGCGCACGCGTCGACAACGCGGATCGTCCCAACCCCGAACCTCCAGTTACGAAGGTGCTCTAGAGCGATACGCTCAGTAGCCGCCGGAGTCACGGATCGATCGCTCAGCGCACCAGAACAGTTGCTCGTGAGAAGTCGCGAGTCTGATCTCCTCCCACCCCGGTCCATCCCACAAGGAGCCTGTCTGACGTCAGCGCTTATGGGTGCAAATAGGGTCAATTGCTAAGAGAGGGTTTGTTGCTCATCGTAACCACCGAGGAGTCGACGATGAGAAAGGCAACGAAGAGCCCTGGCGAGAAGATCGTCAAAGACATCAAGCGT
>JBCCDA010000089.1:0-19169 GCA_039033215.1 Pseudomonadota bacterium
CTTACGCGGCCCCACTGGGGCCACGATCCCCTACCACTCGCTGAACTTCGATCTCTTCATTCATCCGGTCCTCTCGTTGGGCCAGACACTAGCTTCTCGTGGAGGAGAATCCGGGGGGCACAGCACAAGCATGGGATCAGCGACCGGCACACCTTCTTCTCCACGCTTCACGAAATAGGCCTTCTGGGCGTCACTGAACTTCGATGCTCTCATGGTCTTCCACGCCGTTCCCAGCCAAGGAAATCATGCGGAAAACTCTAAGCCTCAGCGAGGGCATTTTCAGGGATCACAGCAGCAGCTAGCGGAATCTCCTTCAGCGATTCACACGAACGGGAAAAGCTCTCGTAGCCCATGCCACTGATTCAACCCGGCTATTGCCACCATGCTGACGACACTGGATCGCACCTGCAAGTTAACACCATGGTACGAAACCATGTGATGGGAATGCTTGACGCAGCGCCATAGGTCCTGCGTTACTAACGACAAAACACATCAGGGAGGAATACGATGTTTGAAATCGCCTCAACTCGACGCAGCGCAATAAAGCTCATTGCCGCATGTGCGCTCACCCTGGGGTTCGCGTCCCCAACCCTTTCCGACGGCGACCAGGTCGTCGAAAGCATCCACTTTCTGATCCCTGGCGGCGCTGGCGGCGGCTGGGATGGAACTGCGCGCGGAACCGGCGAGGCGCTGACGAAATCGGGCCTCGTAGGCACTGCGTCCTACGAGAACATGTCCGGCGGCGGCGGTGGCAAGGCAATCGGCTACCTGATCGAGAATGCTGAGAGCAACCACGGCACGTTGATGGTCAACTCGACACCAATCGTGATCCGTTCGCTGACCGGCGTTTTCCCGCACAACTTCCGCGACCTCACACTGGTTTCCGGCACGATCGGCGACTACGCTGCGATCGTCGTCGGCAAGGACAGCCCGATCAACAACATGGCTGAACTGCTGGCAGCCTATGACGCCGACCCCGGCTCGACCGCTATCGGCGGCGGCTCGGTTCCCGGCGGCATGGACCATCTGGTGGCCGCAATGGTGATGGAAGCGGCCGGCAAGGACGCGCTGGGCGTCAAGTACATTCCCTACGACGCAGGCGGAAAGGCGATGGCTGCACTACTTTCCGGTGAGATCGCGGCTCTGTCGACCGGTTTCTCGGAGGCTGTGGATCTTGCGAACGCGGGCGAAGTGAAGATCATCGGCGTGACCTCGGCCGCGCGCGTCGATGCGGCGCCGGATGCGATGACCATGAAAGAGCAGGGTATCGACACGGAGTTCGTCAACTGGCGTGGCTTCTTCGCCGCCCCGGGCCTGCCCGGTGACAAGCTGGCGATTTACCAGGATGCGATCACCAAGATGTACGAGACGCCCGAGTGGGAGGAAGTCCGTGCACGCAACGGTTGGGTCAATATCCACAACAGCGGCACTGACTTCCTGACCTTTCTCGAAGCGCAGGAAAAGGTCATCGGCGACCTGATGAAAAAGCTAGGCTTCCTCTAGTAGCCTGACGCGGCAGAGCGAGCACCCGCTCTGCCGTTTTCCTTTGGGGAGAAGTTGATGGCACTCGACCGTTGGATTGCGTTAATCCTTTTGGGCATCTGCCTCGCCTATGGCTACGCTGCCTGGATCACGATGGATGGCAGCCTCGCCCCCTTCATGCGGCGCAACCCGATTTGGCCCAGCACCTTCCCCAAGATTTTGTCGGTCCTCGGCATGCTGTTTTCGCTGGTGATCCTGTTGGGGTTGGAGAAGAGCGTGGTGAAAGAGGCCGACATCGATTATCGTCGGCTGGGAGATTATCACCTGGGCCAAGCTTTGCTGCTTCTGGGGCTGATGGTTTCCTACGCGCTGCTGCTGCGCCCCGCGGGCTTCCTGATCTCGACCTCGGCCTTCCTGATCCTCGGGTCGTTTATTCTCGGTGAGCGGAGATGGCACATCATGCTGCCGGTCTCTTTGATCGCAACCTTCCTTGTCTGGTATCTGGTGCAAGAAGTTCTTGGCATCTACATGCGCCCGCTCCCGGGCTTCCTTGGAGGCTGAAATGCTCGAAGGACTTCTGATCGGCCTTCAAACGGCGCTCTCGATCCAGAACCTGTTGATGGTGATCGCGGGCTGCCTGATCGGCACTTTCATCGGCATGCTGCCTGGCCTCGGCCCGATGTCGATCATCGCGATCATGATCCCGGTGGCCATCTCAATGGGCGACCCTTCGGCCGCGTTGATCCTACTGGCGGGGGTGTACTACGGGGCGATCTTCGGTGGATCAACCTCGTCCATCCTGTTGAACGCGCCTGGCGTGGCAGGCACCGTAGCGTCGAGTTTCGACGGCTACCCGATGGCGCGCCAGGGCAAGGCAGGCAAGGCGTTAACCGTGGCCGCCATCTCGAGCTTCGCGGGTGGCACGGTAGGCGCTCTCTTGCTGATGGTCTTCGCGCCGGCGCTGTCTTCGGTGGCGCTGCTGTTTCATTCGGCTGAGTACTTTGCGCTGATGGTCGTGGGTCTTTCCGCCATCGCGGCCTTTGCGGGCACCGGCCAGGTGGCCAAGGCGCTGATGATGACTACACTCGGCCTAATCATGGCGACTGTGGGCGAGGGTGCCCTCTTCAACATGCCACGATTTACCATGGGGATCATGGACCTGCAGTCGGGCTTCGGCTTCATAACGCTCGCCATGGCGATGTTCGCGCTGCCCGAGGCACTGTTCTTGGTTTTGAAACCGAAGAACCTGAAGAGCGGCGATGGAGAGATCAAAGATCTTCGCATCACCGGATCCGAGGCCAAGGCCATCGCACCCGTAGTCGGCCGCCAGTCGGTACAGGGCTTTTTCATAGGTGTTCTGCCCGGCGCGGGCGCGACAATCGCCAGCTTCCTCGGCTACGCGGTAGAGCGTAACATCGCGCCGAAGGAAGAGCAGAAGGAGTTTGGCAAGGGCTCAATCAAGGGCCTCGCCGCGCCGGAAACCGCTAACAATGCCGCTTGCACAGGCTCGTTCGTGCCGCTCCTGACGCTGGGCATCCCGGGCTCGGGCACCACCGCGATCCTGCTGGGCGCGTTGATCGCGCTGAACGTCACGCCCGGGCCACGGCTCATGATCGACGATCCTCAGATCTTTTGGGCAGTGATCATGTCGATGTTCATCGGCAATCTGGTGCTTTTGATCCTGAATCTGCCGTTGATCCCCTATATTGCAAAGGTGCTCGCGATACCTCGCAACTATCTGATCCCTTTCATATTGTTCTTCACCTTAATGGGTGCCTACATCGGCCAGAACAATGCCACCGAATTGCTTCTACTGATTGGCTTCGGGATATTTGCCACAGCGTTGAAGTTCGCCGACTACCCGCTTGCGCCGCTGCTGATCGGCTTCATCTTGGGCGGCATGCTCGAAGACAACTTCTCCCGCTCGATGCAGCTTTATGATGGTGTATCCTTCATCTGGGAGCGTCCAATGACGCTTGGCCTGCTGGTGATCGCAGTCCTCCTGATCATCCTGCCCAGCTACCGCTCCCGCCGTGCTAGGGCTCGACAAGAGGGCGTGGCCCAAGGCGATTGAGCTGCAAAGTAACATCTCCACGCCAGTATCTGGCATCTCGTCAGGCCTGCTCAGCAAACAGGTTCTCGCGCCGAGCAAGGTGACCAGTATGGATGCTGTGAGCGGGCTCAAGGCGATAGTCGTCACAGTCGCGCACTGCAGAAAGTCGTCGTCTTTCGGAACTCGACGGAAAGTCCCTTTCAATCCACAGACTAACAGTTCAAGGAGACACTACCGAACGACAGCAATTCGCGCAGAAGCGGCCCTTCAATTGGCTCGGGACCAATTTCCATTACGGGCCGTTTGGTCTACGCTCCGTATCGGGCGTAAGGCCGTAAGCCGGTCGCTAGCCGACATGCGCCATCAGTGAACGTTCAATCGACTCGTGGCAGATCGATTGAGAAGTCCGATATAGCGACGGGCGAGCGGCATTTCCGATCCCCCGAGGTGTTCATCCTTTACCCGGAACGCGCCTTGGTGTCGTCAGAGGAAGTCGCTGGCGTCGATGTCGGCGATGGGTACGCCCTCGAAGAACACGACGTAGCCTGCGCCGACGATCTTGGCGCCCGCGCCGCCGCCGAACTCGGACACAGCGAAGTCCCCGAAGCCGAGCCCGTCCGCGGTGAAGTCCAAGACGTCGACCCCGTCCTGCCAGTCGATGATCCGGTCAATCCCGCCGGTGATCGTGAACTGGAACGTATCGGCCCCGCCATCGCCAGTCAGTTGGTCGGAGCTCGAACCGCCGTTCAACACATCGGCGCCACCACCACCAAAGAGCTCGTCAAGACCCGCGCCCCCGTCCAGGGTATCGTCGTTCGCCCCGCCATAAAGCACGTCGACAAATTCGTTGCCGTTGATCGTGTCGTTGCCACTGTCCCCATAGAGCACGTCGGCGCCCGCGTTACCGGCAATGAGGTCGTCCTCATCACCACCGTAAATCAGGTCTGCACCAAGCGCTCCGAACAGGCTGTCCAACCCCGCATCCCCGTTGATGGTGTCGTTATCATCGCCACCGAAGACGCGATCATTGCCGTCACCACCGAAGATCATGTCTTGCTCGTCGCCGCCGTCTAGCTCGTCGTTGCCGGCGAAGCCTTCGAGGATGTCAGCTCCCGCGGCACCCATGATCAGATCGTCACCGGCGCGGCCGACGATCTCATCCGATCCGTTGCCACCGACGAGTGTGTCGTTCTCCACGCCGCCAACGATCGTGTCGTCAAAGCGCGATCCGAAGACAATCTCGATCTCGAACAACCGGTCACCCTCTGCGTCGCCGCCCGACCCAGGGGGTCCTTCTAGTCGCACGGAGACGCCAGCACCCGCGTCTCCATAGTCGACAGTGTCTACATCGTCACCGCCATAAATGAGATCGGCGCCGGCTCCGCCGACCAGCCAATCGTTGCCAGAGCCCCCGTAGAGGATGTCGTCTCCGGCGTCTCCCGTGATCACATCGTTTCCCGCGCCGCCGACAATCTCGTCTGATCCACCGCGCCCGAACAGCCTGTTGTCCCCCACGCTGCCGACGATCGTGTCTCCGAAGCTCGAACCGAAGACGGTTTCGATCTCGAACAGCCGGTCACCCGACGCATGACCACCCGTTCCAGGCGCGCCGTCGAGCCCTATAACAACGCCAGATAGCGACTCGATGTAGCTGACCGTGTCGATGCCACCACCGCCGTAGATGTGGTCGGCGCCGGGCCCACCAACGAGCTGGTCATTGTCAGAACCGCCGTAGAGGACGTCGTCGCCACCGTCCCCTCGCAGGCCGTCAGCCCCGTTCTCGCCATAGACGGTATCATCGCTCGCGTTTCCTTGTAGGAGATCACCTTCGGTGCCGCCGTAGAGGATGTCTCTGCCTGCGTTTCCTTGCAGTTCGTCAAAACCGCTCCCGCCGTGTAGGACATCGTCACCTGCGTTCCCTTCCACGTCGTCCGACCCGCTTCCGCCGTACAGGATGTCATCGCCAGCGTCGCCAAAGAGCACATCGGCGAATGCGCCACCCGCGATCACATCGTTTCCGGACAACCCATTTATCCGATCGGAAAAGGCGCCACCGTCGATGCTGTCGTTGCCGATCCCACCGAAGATGCGGTCACGGTCTCCACCCCCGAAAATCGTGTTGTTACCCGCATCTCCGATGATGCGGTCCTCACCACCACCACCGTATACTAGGTCGTTGCCGAGACCTGCGTAAATCAACTCGTCCCCGGCGCCGACAGTGCTGTCGTCGCCGTAGATGATGTCGTCGCCGCCGTCGCCGTAGAGGGTGTCGTTGCTGATGCCACCGTAAATCTCGTCGGCACCATCGCCGCCGTAAATGTCATCGCGGTTCCCACCACCACCGTAGAGCGCATCATCACCATCGCCGCCAAAGATCGTGTCGATGACGTCGGCACCGACGATCGTGTCATTGCCGCTATCGCCGGCGAGCCGGTTAGCCTGGAGCCTAGCACCTGACAGGAAGTCGTCCCCATCACCGCCAAAAAAGATGTTGAGGCCTGGTGTTCCAACGAGTTGGTCGTTTCCGGCGCCGCCATATGCGAACACGCGTCCGCCGGTCAGCAGATCGTCACCTTCATCACCAAAGAGGTTTGGCCGCCCCGACAAAGCCGTCAGGGTGTCATCGCCGATCCCACCATAGAGATTGTTGTTGCCACCCTCGTTCGTGAGTATGTCATCGCCCGCGTCACCGTAGACGGCATCAAAACCAGCAGGACCTGAGAGAATCTGGTCAACACCGTCCCCGCCATAGACACGGTCGGATCCGCGCCCACCTTCCAGCAAATCGTCCCCGTCGCCGCCAAACAGCGTGTCCGGGTCCTCATTTCCGCGCAATGTGTCGTTATCCGCCCCGCCGAAGAGTCTGTCACCGCCAGCATTGCCTGTGAGGGTGTCACGCCCAGCACCGCCGTACATCTCGTCTTGGCCGTCGATCCCGAGGAGAAAATCGTCGCCGTCGCCGCCGTAGAGCTGATCGCCGTCACTGCCGCCGTACAGCGTGTCGTTGGCCTCCTGTCCGAACAGCGTGTCGACATTGTTGCCACCGTAGAGCGCGTCTTCGCCGAAATTGCCGAAGAGCGTATCCCTGCCGTTTGACCCGAATATCTCGTCGTTGTCGCCACCCCCGAACAACAGATCATCGCTCACACCACCATCGATCCAGTCGGCGCCCAATCCGCCGTAGAGCATGTCATCGCCGCTATCGCCGAACAGGGTGTCCGCATCGTCTCCACCGAAGAGACTGTCGTCGCTGGACAAGCCGAAGAGCGTGTCCTCACCGTCCGAGCCCCAGAGCTCGTCGTTGTCGTCCCCCCCGTACAATCTGTCATCGCCCGAACCGCCATCCAGCCGGTCGTCACCGACGCCACCAAACAGGGTGTCAGTCCCTCCTCCACCGAATAGCGTGTCGTTCGCCTCCTGCCCGAACAGCGTGTCAGCGTTCGCGCCGCCGAAGAGCAGATCATCGCCGAAGTTGCCATAGAGCGTATCGGTGCCGTCCGATCCTAGAATTTCGTCGTCGCCCGCACCCCCGAACAGCGTGTCATTGTGATCGCCGCCATCCAGTTCGTCATCACCGCCGCCGCCGTAGAGGGCATCATCGTTGTCCTGTCCGCGCAGAGCGTCGTCGTTCGCGCCGCCGAACAGGCTGTCGTCTCCGGCATTGCCGGCGATGACGTCGTTGCCCGTGCCTCCGTCGATCCGGTCGTCGCCGGTGCCGCCGTAGAGCGAGTCAGCCCCCGCACCCCCATTGATGCTGTCGTCGCCAGCACCGCTGAAGACGGTATCGTTGCCGCCCAACGCCGTGATGGTGTCAGGCCCGCTCGTCGGGGCGACGCCGTTGCCACCGCCTGGCATGCTTGGATCAATGAAGTCGTCGAGGTTGGTGCCTATCACATTTGCCATACTGCCCGCCCTTCAGTGAACGCTATGGTGTCGAACGCAATCGAGTGTGATGAAAGCGATACTGGAAACCGAGTCTGACCTGATGCTTAGCACAGGCAGATGTGAGTTTGCGGCACAGGTCGAACAAAACAGGCCGCCGACCGGATCGGCCGCCTCTCCCGATGTGCTGAGCGTGTGCACCTCCCGATAGGGTGCCCGCGGGTCGCGTCAGAAGAAGTCCCAGGCGTCGATGATCGCGATACGCATGCCGGTCGAGAACGTAGATACTGCCAATCCGTTCATCCATGCCCTAGCATGCGTGCAACACATTTCCGCCGCCTGGCTTTCTGAACCGCATCCAAACGCAACGTTGTGCGCCGCACCAGCAGGAATTGGGCTCATTCGCTTCTGTGTGCCTCCTGTCCGCGAAGCGATCGCTGATAGGCCCTGCGAGTTGATGTCCCTTAGGCCTGCAGGTTTGCATGATCTACCGAGCCCTGACTGCGTTGGGCGGCAGGTAGCTTTGAACCGCCCCAAGCGGCTGCGACTTGAGGTGTTCGCTCCATGCAACAATAGCAAGATTTTGTCGGAGCAACGACGACCTTACCAAGCCCGCACCAGACTTCCGAAACAGGTCCAGTACCTGCAGTCGCTTTGCACCGGCGATTTGCCCGGCGCTAATGAGCGAAGGCGAGGCCACCCGGCAGACCGATAGTCCGCAACGCCGAGACCAAGGTCGGATGTCGAGCAAACCTGTGAGTAGTCGGCCAACGAGACGGGCATCTGGTATGTCTCCGATCCCAGCTGTTAAATGGCGGCTTTGTGGGTGTTGCGCCGCAGCGTTCGGCGCTGCCGCATGCGGCAGCTATGGGCCGTCTGCTGATACCTCAAGTCCGGGCGTAGACCAGATCAACAACGATCAGCCAGGGTGCGCCAAAACCAGACATGGTCCAAGACCTCGAGCGAAAAACAGATGGAGAATCTCTGGTTCCGGTGAAAGACGTCGCAGAAACGTCTTGCTCTTGGATCAGTTCACCGTGAGCGTTTTGTCACAGTTCGCGCAGTTGTCGACGCCGCGCAGTGGGACGTCCGCGTTGATGTCGACGCGCGCAGGCTGTCTCGCCCTATCCAAACACCAACGCTGGTAGGATGCCCCATGCGACTAGCAGTGCATAGTATGCTGAGACCGGAATGGTCTTGTGAACGTTCGCGGCAAGCAAACCACCGACCAGTAAGACGTGCGCAAGGACTCCCCATGCAATGCCAATTCCAATCTCGATTGGCGTGATCAATTCCGCCGTCGAAGCGGTGGTATAGAACCCGAGGGAAAGCGGCACAAAGATCGCGACTGCCGTCAGAAGCCCTGGATTGTAGTCCCTAGCAGCAACCGCCTGAACAATATGGGCGATGCCGTTCACTAGGATCACGCCCGCAAGCGCGACAGCCGGAAACAAGTGGGTCGGAGCACTCCAAATAGCGATGAATGCGACGAGCCACACGATGGAGGTGTTGATGAAGAAGACCGCCTGGGGCGTCATCGCGGACGCCGCTTCGGGACCGAACGCTCGTCCAAGCAGCTCGTTCAATTGGTCCCGCAGGGGATAGATCCGGCCGCGCAAGTCGATCCAGTGTTCCTCCACTTGATGAAGCATGTAGGCCGCCGCCAACATCGTGGCCATCAGTTTCGTATCCAGCCAAAGCGGACCAGAGTCAGAAGGCCGGGCCGTCAACGCCATGAAGAGAAGGACGGGCGCGAGGAAGGCGCCTACCTTCATCCAATGCTTTGCGAGGAACGGCTGTTGTCCAAGTGGTACCCAGAGCATGAGAAGGAAGACGGTTAACGGTACGAGGGCGGCGACCGAATTGTCTGTCACAATGCCCCCTCGGTATCGTCAGCGGCACGGTTTACAAGCCAGACATAGCCGCTGAGCAGGATCGCAGAGCCCGATACCAGTGTCATGACCGTGCCAGGGAAGAAGTTCGCATGGCCGGGCAAATCGACGAAAACGAAGTAACCAAGATCCGTCAGGCCGCCGATCATCCCTGTAACCCAAATCGCTGTTAGGCTCCGCCTCCAGATCAGGACGCCGCCGATAGTCGTGACGACGCCGATCCAAAGAAGGTTCCATGCGTGCTGGTTGAGGACACCGCCGACACCCGGGTGGTAGTCGGCCGCCAACAGCTCGGGGTCGATGGCATCGTTGATCGCTTGAAACCCGCCACTTGCATCGCTGGCCATCACCATGATCCCGGCGAAGGCGTGGACCAGCCCCCAGATGACCCAAAGGAAGCTCGCAACCTTCAGAAGCAGCGCCTGAGCATGGGGCATGATGATCTCTCCTGTGAAAGGGGCGGGCTCAGAGACCCGCGTCGACGGTGAAGTTCGGGGGCCGGTCTTGCCATGGGGCGCCTTGTGCCCCGAGGGAGCGACCCAATTTGTACAGCGCTGTCATGTAGGCAGGGTCGAACGGCTCCGCCGCCTCGACATCAAAGCTCCGAGGCACCCAGAGCAGGCGCAGATCGATCCCGTCACGGACCGCAACGGCGTAGATCTTGTAGACATCGCCGGTCCCGGAGCCGCCGATCAGGCTGGATACGGCTTTACCTGCGATCGACAGGACGCCGACGTCGACGGGCTCGTAGGGCTTCTCAAGCTTGTTGTTCATGACCACGTAGATCGTGCGATCGATTTGGGCACCTAGCGCACGATCGACATCGGTGATCGGCAGCTCTGGGCTGAAGACCATAACCTGCTGGGTCGCGCCGCCATCTACATGCAGTTCGTCGCGGGTCTCGCCATTCGGATTGATCGTCGGGATCAGAACAGGTGGAAACAGCGCCGGAATGGCCGAGGACGCGCGGATCAGATTTCGGATCAGTGTAATCGCTTCCGGATGCCGAGTGCGCGCAATCTCGGTCACATTCCAGATGACCGGTCGGGCGTAGTCGAGGTTGGTGGTGCCGATCAGCAGGATGCGTCCGGCATCTGCCTCGCGCGCGATCGCGTCGACCAGAACCGGATTGATCGTCTCGTCGATCAGGGCATTGTATCCCGCGCTATCGCTTAGAGACGCCCCACCCGTCAGCGCCGCGAAAGGCGACGGCTCGAGCAACTGGTCGGTCGAGTACTCGGTATAGAAGCGCCTTAGATCGTCGTCATACTCGGGCCCGAGGAACGCAAAGAGACCGATGATTGCGCCCGTGCTCACGCCACTGACGATATCGAAGGTCGGTCGATCGCCATGCTCCGTCCATCCGGCCAGGATACCTGCGCCGAACGCACCGTCCGCACCGCCGCCAGACAGGGCGAGGATGGTCTCGCTGATCGGCTCGCCTCCTTCAAGTTCGGCGGCATGCATTCGTTGGGCGCGCGCGATGAGGGACTGGCGGATCGCGTCCAGCTGCTCGACCGCGACGGTGTCGCCCCAGACGCGCAGAACCCCGGGAATGCCATATGGGGCCGATGCATCGATATCGTCAGGGGAAGCTGGATTCCTGGAGGTGCTTGTGCATGCGGTTAGCAGGATGGCCGCAAGGGCCGCTGCCAATCGGAAGTGCGTCATGAGTGCGCCTCGGACGCGCCAGATGGCGTTGGCGCGCCACGTCGGGGACGCAGAAGCAGATAGCACAGCGGCGGCACGAAGATCAGGGTCAGCGGCGAGGCCACGATCAGACCGCCGATCATGATGGTGGCCATCGGCTCAAAGAGCGCTCCGCCCGAGAAAGCCATCGGCATCAGCCCAAAGATCGTGGTGAGCGATGTGAGTAGGATGGGCTTGGCACGTGCCAGCGCGGCAGCAACCACGGCTTCTCCAATTTCCAGATGCTCTTGCTCGAGATCGATCTGATTGATCAGCACGATCGCGTTGTTGATGATGATCCCCATCAGCGACATCAGCCCTAGCATCGCAAAGAACGACATCGGCTGCCCGAGCGCGATCATGGTGTACGGGGCACCGATCACAATCAGCGGGATGGTCATGAACGTGGCCAGCGATCGTCGGATCGAGTTGAACTGGAACACCAGCGCGGCCAGCATCACCCCCAGGGCCAACGGCAGGTTGCCCCCCATTTGGGTGTTGACGTTGGCGCTGTCTTCCAGCTCGCCGCCGATGAAGGTCTCATAGTCCGGGCCGAGCGCCAGCGCGTCAATCACGGGCTGGATCTGCGCGAGCGTATCTGCCGCGCTGAGTGCAGCGCTCTTGCCTGAGATGATGATCTTGCGAACCTGGTTCTCGCGACGGATCTCGGAGTACTCCAAGGTCGGACTGAAACGTGCGACCTCGTCGATGGTGATGATCTTGCCGCCTGCTGCGATGGAGAGGTTTGCCAGGTCCTCTACGCTGTCGCGGCTTTGGATGGTAGCACGCAGGACGATGGGGATCTGCTCGTCGCCCTCGCGGAAGGTCGAGTATTCAGTTCCTGAGAAATAGGCGTCCATGACCTCCGAGATGTCGCGCGACGTCACGCCGAACTCGCGCGCTTTGTCCTGGGCAATGTCGATGACGACCTTGAGCACCTTGTTGCCCCAGTCGCTTTCGTTCTTCACGACGTCAGGCAAGGTGCCGAACGCTGCTTCGATCTGGCCTGCGGCCGCGATCAGCACCTCGGCGTCAGGCCCGGAGATCTCCACATCCACGGTCCCGGACTCAGCGCCGCCGGATGGCAGACGCGTGACGCGGAAGCGTGCTTCGGGAAACTGCTCGATGAAGACACGTCGGGCGCGTTCAACCATCGTGACAGCACCCGCAAGATCTACGGTGTTAACCTGGAAGAAGGCACTTGCCGGGTCAGGGTCAGCGGGGTTTAGGCCCAAGTTAAATCGCGGACCGCCGTCACCAACGTAGACGGTACTGTTGACGACTTCGGGGTTCTCCTCACCGTTACCGAGCCACTCCTGCACGCGCAATGCCACTGCCTCGGTCTCGGAGATTGCCACGTCTTTGGGCATGTCCATGTAGACAAGGAAGTCCGCACGCTCGCTGAAGGGGAACATCTCGGATTTGAGCTGTGAGAACTGGGTCACGCTTATTGCAACCGCCGCGAAGGTGATGGCCGTGATCGGCAGCCCATAGGGCAACAACCGCCGCACAAGCCCACCATAGACCCGAAGCGCGCGCCCTGGTCCCTGGCCGGCATTGGGGTTTCGCCGCAGGACGCGGGCGCTGAGATAGGGCAGAATGTAAAGCGCTGTGAGCCAGGATCCCAAGAGCATGGCCGCGACAACGGCGCCGAGCGAGAACGAGAATTCCCCCTCTGTCCCGTCGATCAACAACATCGGCAAGAACGCCGAAACCGTGGTAGCCGATGCCACACCTAGCGGGACGACGAATTGCGATCCCGCCGACTTGGCGGCTTCGTCCGGCGACATACCTGCATCAATGCGGTTGCCGATGTCCTCAACAACCACGAGCCCGTTGTCGACCAGAAGCCCGAGCGAGATGATCACCGCAGCGATCGACACTTGCTCAATGTCGACACCGACAAACGTCATCGATGTCAGGGCAAAGCAAATCGTGAACGGTACGATACACGCAATGACAACAGCCGAGCGAATCCCGAGGAACACCAGCATCACCACGAAGACGATGACAAACGTCTGTCCAACGTTCTCGAGCGCGCCGTTGACCGCGTCCGTCACATTGGTTTCTTGATAGGTCGAGGCATTGAGCGCAATCCCGATGGGCTGGCTATTCTCGAAGTCGGCGAGGGCGCGTTGCAGACGGACCCCGAGATCTTGGATATCCGTCTGCGCCGACATCTCAACCGCGGCGACGATCGCAGGTGCTCCGTTGAAGAAGACCGGAGACTCCTTCGGATCGACATACCCACGGCGCACCTCGATCAGATCAGAGAGGCGCAGGAACCCCGACAGGCCATCCACCTTGGTCAGGACGCCGCGGATCTCATCGATGGTACCCAGGTCTCCGTTCGCTTCGAGCACGATTTTTGAGCCGCCCGCATCGATCTCTCCGGCCGGAAGGATCACGTTCTGCGCCTGCAGATCGCTTAGAAGCTGCTCCAGCTGGATGCCGACCGCCGCGATCTTGCGGATGTCGACCTCAAGCCAGATCCGCTCGGCCTGTTGGCCGTAGAAGCTGACCTTGGTAATGCCGCTCACACGGAACAGGGCTGTGCGCAGGTCTTCGGCCACATCGTCGAGCTCAGCCAGACTGAAGCCGTCCCCAGTGAGCGCCACCGTGGCGATCGCGACATCGCCGTATTCGGTGTTGACGAAAGGTCCGGCGGTGCCCGTCGGCAGGTCCGCTTGGACGTCCACCATCTGATTGCGCAGATCTTCCCAGGCAGCCTCGATATCGCCTCCGTAGACCGTGTCGTAGAGATGCACGTAGACCAGCACCTGTCCCGAGGTCACGATGGTCTCGATATCCTCGATCTCTCCGATCTCGCGGATCTGGCGCTCGATAGGGATCGCAAGAAGGTTCTCTACCCGTTCAGGCGACATTCCATCGAAGGTGGCGATCACAACGGCAGTGCGGATCGTGATCTCTGGGTCTTCCCGCTTGGGGATGCCAGCGTAGGCAAGGACCCCCATCGCGACGATCAGCAGCATCATCAGAACGGTGAAACGGCTCTTCTCCAACCCAAAGCGTGTGAGCAGATCCATCGGGTTAGAACTCCTGCTCGAGAAGTTTCACTTTCATGCCCTCGCGCAAGAAGGTGACGCCCTTGGTGGCTACGCGCTCGCCGACAGTCAGACCATCGATTATCAGGAACTGATTTCCCCGCAGCCCGGCCATCTTGACCGCCCGGCGTGTCACTGTGCTGGTCGTTGGATCAAAGACGTAGACGTCCAGCGGCACCACCGCGTTCGGACCTGCGTCCGCGGGGATTCGACCTTCTGGAATGGCCGCGGTGATCGGCAGAAGAAAGCCAGCTGCTGCTGGCAAGGCGAACTCGAACGACACCTCAACCGCCATCCCTGCCTTTATGGTCGGCGAGACGTCAGTCAGGCGGACGACCACGGGGAAGGACGACACGGTTCCTGCCCGCTCACCGATTTCACTGACCACAGCTGTCAGCATCATGTTTGGATCGTCGGCCAAGCGGACTCGTGTCGGGGTGCCGACAACGAGTTGACTGATGACATCAAAGCTGACGGAGAACGAGATTTCGTAGTCCGTCTGTTCGTAGAGCGAGACGATCGTGGTCCCGGCCGCAACGGTCGAGAAGCTCTCGACTTCGATCTCGTCGATTATCCCATCGAAAGGCGCGAAAAGGTTGGTGTCCGCCAGGTCTTCCTGAGCTGAAGCCAGGTTTTTCTCGGCCTGCGTGAGCTGGGCACGGGCTTGGGCCACGGCCGTTCGGTCGGTGTCCCGCTGGACAACCGTGCCAGCCCCGCGATCGAGCAATTGTTGCGACCGCGCGAGGTCTTCTTCTGCCTGGCGCAGAGTTGCTTGCGCTTCTTCAACCGCTGCCTGCCGGTTTTCGATCGTTGTCTGGAACTGATCAACGTCAAGCTGGGCGAGCAACTCTCCCTCGCTTACCCGTTGCCCTACGTCCAAGGTGATCCGGCCAAGCCTGCCACCAACCTCGAACGCCAGCACGTTCACTTCGCCCGGCTCGAGCACACCCGGATAACGCCGGATCGTCGTCTCTTCTACCGCTCGCACCTCGGTGGTGATCAGCCCTCGGACCGGTGCCGGCCCAGCCGGCTCCTCGTCTTCGGGAAAACAACCGGCCAGCGTCATCGCGAGAAGAAGACCGGATAGCCGCATCGTTCTGTGCCCCCTCCATGCACCGCCTTGAGAAACACCCCCAAGTCGCGCAAGAAGACCGTACGGAACCGGCTGAAACCGATACAGGACCGCAATGCAGGAAAACCGGACAGTTCGCGACACTGCCGCAGCGAGATTTCATCCGGATGACAACTTTGGCACTATCCATGTCAGCATGCCATCCACCGTCGTCGCATTTGCCCTGTCACGAGGCATGTCGGCCGCCAATATCCAGGCCGTGACCGGGTTTGATGTCAGCCTGCTCGGCAACCCAGACGTCCGCCCCCCTGACAACATCGTTCACCATTTGTGGAACGCGTTGACGACCGCCCATCCCGATCGCCCTATCCCGCTGGAAGCGGCCAAAGCCGCCCCGTTCTCGATTCTTGGAGGCTTGGCGCACGGCATGCAATACGCCGCGACAATGCGTGAGGCGGTGGAGTTTTCTCGACGCAACAGCAGTGTCCTCGCGGATCGGCTTGATATCAGCCTGAAAGAGACCGCAAGCGAGGCAGTGATCCTCTCCACGCACCCAAACGATGCGATCGACAACGGCTGCACCGCCGAAATGGGCGCTGGCGTGCTCGCCCGGTTTACCCGCGAAGTGCTTGGATTGAAGGACGTGCTGCGCCGGGTGGAATTGACTCACCCCGCCCGGGGCCCCGAGTCGGCCTATGAAGCGTTCTTTCTCTGCCCTGTGCGGTTTGGTGCACCCGGAAACGCAATGGTGCTTGAGCGCGATGCGCTCGACAGGCCTGTTCGAATGGCAGAGCCATCAATGTTCGCCTTTATCGATCAGCATTTCGATATTCTACGCCAACAGATTGAGACGCTCGCCCAGCGTGACCC
Organism: Pseudomonadota bacterium; assembly: GCA_039033215.1. Lineage (GTDB taxonomy): Bacteria > Pseudomonadota > Alphaproteobacteria > Rhodobacterales > Rhodobacteraceae > Thermohalobaculum. The sequence continues at coordinate 16,006 of JBCCDA010000089.1, forward strand.
TCTTAGCTCACTGCGCCGCGCCATAACGGACTGTGCCGCCGCGGGTGACTATCGGGCCGAGGCCGTGTCGCAACGCCTGGGCCTCAGCCTGCGCGGTGGGCAGCGGTTGGCAGCCAAACATGGCACGACGCTTGCTCAAATGATCGAGGAGGCACGCCGCACCAATGCCGAAGCCTTCCTGTCCGATCGCTCAATGTCCGTACAGATGGTAGCGTCGGTTCTTGGTTACTCAGACGACCGAGCTTTTCGGCGGGCCTTCAAACGATGGACAGGTAGTAGTCCGACAGACTACCGACGGCTCCGCTGATGAGGACAGATCTGCTGCAGAGGGTTAGACCCCTGCAGTCGTTGCGAACCCTGCGAGGGTGGAGTCTTTTAAGCCGCGCGAAGCTCAGCATGGCGCGATGAAACCGAGCTTTCGTCGAACGAAAGGTTGAGCCGTCTTTCCGACCGATGTTCTGCCACAAAGCCTTCGGGCGGATGCTGCGATGGGCAGCGACTACAGTCAGCCTGACAGTCCTCATTTCCTGCCCGAACACTGTTATGCCAAGAGTTGACTGTGAACTCGCAACCCAGAAAGCAGCCAGGCCCAACGTCCGAAGTCGCGCAAAAACGAAGCTCGACAGCAGCGGCGCTACAGCCGGTAGTGCGCGAAACTCGACTTTGCGAAGGCACGGCGACCAGTGTTCCGTTGTGACCTTCGCCATCCCTCGCCGTGGTGCCGAGTGTGAGCACAGTGGAGTCTCTTTGAACCTTTCTCTCTGCTGACACGACGAAGAGGAAACCGATTGCGCGAGCCACCGTGCCGCGAACTCATGAAAGCAGGCGATCATGGCTGGCATCGACGACCTTAACATCCTGACGAACGGCGACTTTTCCAACGGGCTGACGGGCTGGACCGTCGACAACCCGACTGGTGGCCCACCACCTGGGGTCGTGGGTGGCACCGTCGCCTTCAACCGTGGCGGCGAGACCCTGTTTGGCGACAGCATCGACCAGGACATCGTTACCACGGTTGGCAACACCTATGCCGTCACGCTGGATCTGATCGAGAACAATGGCGGCAACTCCAGTCACACCTTCGAGATCGACATTCTGGACGGCACCGGCACCGTGATCGAGACCGTGACCGAAACGGTCGAGAACAACTCGACAAATCAGGTCGGTTTCACCTTCACCGCGACCACCACAGCGCCGAACATCCGGATCACCAACATAAGCGCCACCAATTCAAGCTCCTCGGATGGGAAAGTCGACAATGTCCGCGTGATCGACGTGACCGGCGATGATGACATCGAGGGGACCGGTGGAGATGACCTCATTCTCGGCGGCGCGGGCAACGACACGATCGACGGCGGCGCGGGCAACGACCTTGTCTACGGCGGAGATGGCGCCGACACCATCAACGGCGGCGGCGGCGATGACATCCTGTACGGTGGCGGTGACATAGACGTCTACAGTCAACTCGACGATGGCGGCAACACCCAGATCTTTGATCTCGGAGGGAACGCCACGCTGGACGTCTCGGGCTTCACGTCCGGTGTGACGGTCGACACCGGCACCAACGTTGGCGGCACCGGCTTGCTGGTCAGCGGCAACAGCACGACAATCACCGTGAACAATTCAACCAGTGGGATTGACGTCCTGATCGGCACCGAGTTCGACGACGATGTGCAGGAATTCTTCATCGATGTGATCGATCTGGCTGGCGGCAACGATATCCTGCGCACATTCCAGAACAACGCCATTGGCGAACGCTTCGACGGCGGTGCGGGCATCGATACGCTGGACTTCTCGGACGCAGACGCTGGCACCACGTTCAACATGGAAACAGGGGAATTCATCGGCACGCAGGGCGCCTTCAACTTCGAGAATGCAGTCGGAAGCGCTTTCGGTGACACCATCACCGGCTCAGCCGCGGGCAACTCCATCGACGGCGGCGCTGGTAATGACGACATCTTCGCAGGTCAGGGCGACGATACGGTGTTCGGCGGGGCCGGGCGCGACTTCATCGAAGATGGCGCCGGGAACGACACGGTGTTCGGCGGCGACGGCGGCGATCAGCTGGATAGCGGGGACGGCGACGATATTCTCTACGGCGGGGAAGGTGACGATGAAATCAACGACTTCGGCACCGGCAACGACACGCTGTTCGGCGGCGACGGCGGCGACGCCCTCTATTCGGGCGACGGCGATGACACCGTGTTTGGTGGCGACGGCGATGACATCATGGGCGGGGAAGACGGCGACGATATCCTCTACGGCGGCGCCGGCAATGATGATCTGGAAAGCGGCTTCGGCGAGGATGTCCTCTACGGCGGGGATGGCGACGATGAGTTCGCCTATTTCGAAGACGTCACCCAGCACGCCTTCGGTGGCGACGGCGCCGACACATTGGACATCAGCGGCAGCCGCACTCACGACCTGACGGACGACACGATCGACTCAATCGAGCACCTCGAGGTCTTCGATGTCGCCACATCTGTCGAGGTGGCGCTGAACGCCGACCAGCTCGAAGGGTTCGAGACGATCGAAGCCCGCTTGTTCGAGGTCGGGGACAGGCTGGACTTCGACGTCGAGCTGAATGGAGATACGACCGCCGATCTGTCCGGCATCGCCATCGACGAAGGCGCCGCGACTTTGACCATCAGCATCACCGGCAACCAAGTCGCGGACACGATCACCGGATCGCAGGTCACGGACGTCATCTACGGGCTCGGCGGCGGCGACACCCTCGCAGGTGGATCGGGCCAGGACACCCTTTTCGGCGGCAACGGGAACGACACCTTCATCCAAGGCAACGGCGAGACGGTGGACGACATCTTCGGCGGCGATGGCATCGACACGGTCGATCTCAGCGCCGAGTTGACCAACGGCGTCGATGCCAATCTGGATAGCGCGGGCGAGACCCTCACCGGACTGGGCGGCACGGTCGATCTCGTCGACATCGAGCGGTTCATCGGCACCCAGGCCAGTGACACCATCGAAGCCGGCTTCACGTCGACCATCGACGGCCAGGGCGGTGATGACATCATCCTCGGAGACTTCGGCACCCAGTCGCTGATCGGCGGGTCCGGGAACGACACCTTCATCAACGGTGATGGCGAGTTCATCGACGATATCGATGGTGGCACGGGCAACGACACGGTCGACATGTCGGCCGA
>JBCCDA010000090.1:0-18112 GCA_039033215.1 Pseudomonadota bacterium
CCCGTAGTGGCTGACCGAATGTGTGATCTGACCGGCAGCGTGCCATGTGGACCCGGACGTCAGCTCCGCTTTCTCGAGCAGCACGACATCGGTCCACCCCTCCTTGCACAGGTGGTAGGCCAGCGAGCAGCCCATCACGCCGCCCCCGATGATCACAACGCGCGCCTGGTCCATCCCCATCGCCTCTCGAATCCTGTTGCAGCGGTTCTCGTGATGGCGTAACAAATGGTACAAATGACCCAATGTCAATTGGATTGACACATGACACCCACTCCGCCGACCACCGCCGAGGATGTGCTCCAGGCCCTGACCGAGGCACATGGCACCCTGTCGCCCCAGCTTCGCCTCGCGGCCCGCTTCATCATCGACCAGCCTCGGGAAGTCGGCGTGAACTCGATGCGTCAGCTGGCGACCAAGGCGGACGTGCACCCGAACACGCTGGTCCGCCTGGCCCAGGCAATCGGCTTCGACGGCTACGACGAACTTCGCGAGCGGTTTCGGGACTTCGTGGTCACGGGCTCGCTGGGCGGCTTTGGCGAGCGTGCCCGGTTCCTGCAGCGGCTGGAGGCGGAGGGAGGCTCATCGGCCCTGGTGGCCGGCATGGCCTCCGCCACCATGGGCAATCTCGAGGAGCTCTGGCAACGCCAGGGTCCGGAGGCGCTCGACGCCGCGGCCGATCGGATCGTCGCGGCGCGCCAGGTGATGGTCATGGGTCTCGGCGCTGCCGAGAGCCTGGCCTCGCAGTTCGCATATGTTGCCCGAATGGCCTTTGGCCACATCCGGGCGATTCCGACCCGGGCGACCCTGGAAACCGATGATATTCAATGGCTTGAGCCCGGTGATGTCCTGGTTGCCATGACCTTCCAGCCGTACCGGACCGAGACGCTGGCAGCCGTGACCGAAGCCAAGCAGAAGGGGGCAGAGGTGATCGGCATCACCGACAGCCCCGCTTCTCCGCTCGCGCGTATGGCCACCCAGACGCTGGTGGCGCCGACGCATACACCCCAGTTCTTTGTGTCCAACGTCGCGATCAGCGCGCTCCTCGAGACGCTGCTGGCAATCATGGTCGCACGGGCAGGCGACGAGGCCCGCGCCCGGATCGAGGAGTTTCACGCGCGCCGTCAGGCGCAGGGCGTCTACCAGGACGCACCGCGTTTGCCACGCACGGCCTAAAGGGTTGAAAATGAACGAGATGTCGCCCGTCCACGCGCTCGACGCCCGCTACTACACGGACCGGGAAATGTACCGCCGGACGGTCGAGAAGATCTTCGACACCTCCTGGCACTACGTCTGCCACACGAGCCACATTCCCGAGACAGGCGACTACTATGCCTTTGAATTGCTGGGAGAAGACCTGTTCGTCACCCGCGGCAAGGACGGCGAGATCCGCTGCTTCTACAACGTCTGCCAGCATCGGGGACACACGCTGGTCCAGGACACCGGCCGCACGCGCGTGCTGGTTTGCCCCTATCACGCCTGGACCTACGAGCTCGACGGTCGCCTACGGGCTGCCCCCGGCACGAAAGGCATGGCGGGTTTCGATCGCTCGAAGATCTGCCTGACCGAGGTTCGGGTCGAGAGTTTTCTGGGCTTTGTCTTCGTCAACCTCGACACCGTTGCCGCCCCCATGGACGAAAGCTTCCCAGGCGTCCGCCAGGCAATCCTCAGCCTCTGCCCGGACATCGAGAACCGCCTCTTTGCGCATGAGCACGAGGCGCAGGAGCATTGTAACTGGTTGATTGCAGTGGAGAATTACAACGAATGCTACCATTGCGGCCATGTGCACAAGGCGTTCTCCGACGGGGTGGTCAGTCCCGGGTCCTATGACATTCAGCCCTTTGGCATGGGGCGTTGCCTGCACCACTCGGCCCGGGCGGCGGCCGGCGACGGCGCCTGGTACGACACGTCCGGGTCGGACTACGGCAGCTTCTACCTCTTCCCGCTCTTCAGCCTGCAGATCTATCCCGGTGGGCTCGCGAACACCTATTACTGGCGCCCGGTCAGCCATGACGACACGATCGTGCACCGGGGCTGGTTCAGCCGGGACGGGGTCGTCGACGACCAGATGCAGGCGGTGATCGACCTCGACCGGGACACGACATTTACCGAAGATCTGGCCCTGGTGAAGGAGGTCCAGCGGGGCCTCGGCTCGCGTGGCTACCGGCCCGGTCCGCTTGTCATCCGAAGCGGGACGGGCATCGACTCGGAGCATTCGATCGCCGCCTTGCACCGCTGGGTGGTCGAGGCGTTGCGCTGAAACTCGGCCCGCTGGTCGACTTTTCGGGGCATATTGCAGGCGTATTGCACCTGTATTGCTCGCGTATTGCAGGCGTATTGCAGCTGTACATACACGGGCACAGGGCAGCAGCGCGCGCTCGCAACATCACCCGATGTTAACGATCCTGCCGCGAGCGCGGTGTCGAGGGTTCTCTGAGGTTCGGTTCAGACCAATGAAAAAGGCCCGGGCGATGAACCCGGGCCGATACTCTACACGGAGGGAGGTCTCTTACTGGGCAGCGACCTGCAGTGCCGGCCGGCTGTCCGCATAGTAGCTGACCGCAGCACCGACACCCACGCCCGGCTCGAACGGGATGCCCGCATCGCGCATGGCCATCTCGGCACCGCCAAGCGCCTGCATCACCATGATCTCGTTCAGCCAGCCCAAGTGGCCGATCCGGAACACCTTGCCTGCGACCTTGCTCAGACCCGCGCCGAGCGACAGGTCGTAGCGGTGGTAGGCGGTCTGGATCACCTGGTTGGCGTCGAAGCCTTCCGGCACCATGATCGCGGTGACGGTGTCCGAGTGGAAGCCGTCCTGCGCGCAGGTGCTGAGACCCCAGGCGTGGACCGCGCGGCGCACACCCTCGGCCAGCCGGAAATGGCGGGCAAAGACCTGCTCCAGCCCCTCGTCCAGCAGCATGTCGACCGAGGCGCGCAGACCGCGCAGCATCGTAGTCGCCGGGGTGTAGGGGAAGTAGCCGTCGGCATTCGTCTTCTCCATGTCGTCATAGGAGAAGAAGCACCGCGGCAGCTCAGCGCTGGGCCGCATGTCCAGCGCTTTCTGGCTGACGCCGACAATCGCCAGACCGGTGGGCAGCATGAAGCCCTTCTGGCTGCCGGAGACAGCGACATCCACGCCCCACTCGTCCATGCGGAAGTCGATCGATGCGATCGAGGACACACCGTCCATGAAGAGAAGTGCCGGGTGGTTCAGGTCATCGAGGATCGCGCGGACCCCTGCGACGTCCGAGGTCACGCCCGTGGCCGTCTCGTTCTGGCAGACGAGGACAGCCTTGATCTTGTGTTCCTTGTCGGCTTCCAACTTGGCGCGGTAGTCGTCCAGCGGGACACCTTTGCCCCATTCGACGTCGACCTGCTCGACCGTCAGCCCGAAGCGGCGGCACATGTCCGCCCAGAGGTGGCTGAACTGGCCGAAGACGGCGGTCAGCACGGTGTCGCCAGGGCTGAGCGTGTTGGCGATGGCCGATTCCCAGCCGCCCGTGCCGGAGCCCGGGAAGATGAAGACCTTGCCCGTCTCGGTCTTGAAGACCTTCTTGAGGTCCTCGAACAGCGGCAGGGTCAGTTCGGGGAAGTCGGGCGCCCGGTGATCCTCCAACGCCACGTCCATGGCCTGGCGGACCTGGAAGGGCATGTTCGTCGGGCCGGGGACGGCTAGTCCTTTGAAACCTGGCATTGGGCGTTCCTCTTTGTTTGTGAGGGGGCGCGGCCCCCGGGGTGTCGGGTACGGATCAGGCCGCGACCACGTTGTTGCCTTGCAGACGGGCGTCGACGGTGGCGACGGTGGCGTCGATCTCGGGGTGGCTCATGCCCAGCGAGGCCGCGATGGCCTGGACCAGCTTGTCGACCCGCTCGATCACGGGTGCCCCGCCTTCGATGGCGCGCGCGGCGGACGAAGGCTTTGCAAGGTTCTCGGCAGCCTTGGCGTATTTCTCGAACGGAACCTGATCAGCCGGATCTGCACCGAGGCGCCGCGCGATCGCGTCGACATGCTCGTAGATCGCGCGGGAGCGCTCGATGTCGCCGTGCACGGCTTCCTTGATCGGCCGGGCGCCGGTCGGGGTGACGCAGCGATAGTTACCGGTCAGCAGCATCGACCATTTGGCGAGCGGCACGAAGACCGAGTCGTAGACCCGCAGCTTCACGGGCACATCGTTTCCATCCAGAGTGACGGCAGCAATGTCGTCAGCAAGCTCGGTCAGCATGGCGTTGTGAGTCGGATCCTTGAAGGCGGCTGCCTTGAAGTTCGTCGGCAGCCCCACGTGCAGGACATTGGCGCCCTCTTCCGGCGGACGGAACGCCTGCGGGTCCGGCGAACAAAGGGTCACCAGCTCGGGCTCGAACCGCTCCCAGACGCCCGCGTGGGTGAAGGCGCCTTCCAGCTTGCTCGACTCCAGGCCGGGTATGCGGCGCAGGTAGGACAGCGGCGGCATGTTCATGATCGAGAGGCACGGCACCTTCGCCTCGGCGATCTTGATCATCAGGGTCAGGAGCGTGTGGTGCGCGTACTGCGGCTCCTGCATCGCGAGACCCACGAGATCGTAATCGGCCGGGTTCACCGCCTCGGGCGTCAGGGCATTCAGCGTGCCCGGCTGATCACCGGAGCGAATCGCGCGGTGCGCGTCCTCGCCCTTCAACTTGATGCGAACCTCGGTGCCTTCGGCGTTGATCAGCTGCGCCGTTTGCGAGCGGCAGACCAGCGTCACATTGTGGCCGGCCATCAGCAGCTTTGTTCCGAGAAGCGACCCATACGAGGCCCCGAGGATGAGGATGTTATATGCCATGTTGAACCCCTTGTCGTTCGAGTGCCCCAGCGGAGGCGCCGTGAGTGATCGTCGACATAGGGAAAAAGACAGTGTCTTTCACTGAATATCGGGTTGCTGTGTTTGTTGTGTGCGCTACAACTACAACTACTTGTTAATTTGTAAACATAACAGCGATGACCTCGACCGACACACCCGGAAAGACGCTGGTTGGCCCGCAGCTGCGGCAGCTCCGGCGCGAACACAAGCAGACCCAGGCCCAGATGGCGCGCGCGCTGGGGATCTCGGCGGCCTATGTGAACCTGCTGGAAAACAACCAGCGCTCGCTCAGCGTGAAGATGCTGATGGCGATCTCGGACACCTACGGGGTGGACTGGCGCGATCTGATCCAGGACGAGAGCTCTCACCGCCTCGCCGATCTGCGCAACGCCTTGCAGGACCCGATCTTCGGGGCGGAACGGCCGGATCTCCAGGAGCTGCGCGCGGCGATCGACCATGCGCCCAGCCTCGTCGAGCAGTTCCTCGGCCTCTACCAAAGCCACCGCGCCGCGCTTGATCAGCTGACTCGGTTGGGCCGCGACGGGCTCGCGGGGGAGCTTACCGCCTCGACCCCCGAGACGATCATTCACGACTTCTTCCGCCGCCACGAGAACTACTTCGATACGCTGGAGACCGCGGCCGAGCGGTTGCGCGCGCAGGAGCCCTGCGATGCCCACGATGTCTACGCCGTCCTGAAGGCACGGCTGGCCGATGTCCACGGAGTGAGCGTGCGCACGGCCTCGGTCGAGGAGATGAGCGAGGGCCTGAGGTTCTATGACAGCCGCACCGGGATCATCCAGCTCTCGGAGGCGCTGGATCACCAGAACCGGGTGTTCCAGCTGGCGCATGTGCTGTGCCTGATCGAGTTCAATGACCTCCTCGAGCAGATCACACAGCGCAGCGGCATCACCTCGGACACCGGGCTTGCCCGCTGCCACGTCGAGCTTGCGAACTATTTCGCCGCCGCGTTCCTGATGCCCTACGAGAGCTTTCGAAAGACGGCCGAGGCGACACGCTATGATGTCGACCGGATTGCCGCGGTCTTCGGTGTCTCGTTCGAACAGGTCTGCCACAGGCTGACGACCTTGCAGCGCGACGGCGCCCAGGGGGTGTCGTTCTTCTTTCTTCGCGTCGACAAGGCCGGCAACGTCACCAAACGGTTCAACGCGACCTCCTTCGGGCTGGCCGAGCACGGCGGTGCCTGCCCCGTCTGGAACATCCACACGGCCTTCCGGACGCCCGGGGTCATCATTCCCCAGTTCGTCGAGACACCGGACAGCCAGCGGTTCTTCACGATCTCGCGCACGACGGACAGGCCCGTGTTCTCCAAGGACACGCAGGATCGGCGGCTGGCGCTGGCGCTGGGGTGCGAGCTGCGCCATGCGCCGCGCATCGGATATGCGGCGAGCTTCAACACCGAGGACGAGGACCTCTTCGCGCCGATCGGCATCAATTGCCATGTTTGCCCCCGGCAGGCCTGCTCGCAGCGGGCGGCACAGCCGCTCTTCGTCGAATTGCCGCTGGACACGAACCGCCGGGGCAACACCCGCTACGAGAGCTGAGGTCCGGCTGACGCCGCACGACTGGGCGGGGAGCGCGTCGACGTCGGGTGCGGGTGGGCGCCGGGCACCTGCCCCGCGAACCAATGTGTCAGGCGCACTTTACACTTTGATTCGCCAATGCGTCATGCTTAAGTGACAGAATGACTGTCCAGGTGACGAGACCGCCTTCGGCGTTGCCGCGCCCCTCCGCCATGCTGGAGGTGCTGAAACCCGTCACGTGGTTCCCGCCCATGTGGGCCTATCTCTGCGGTGTCGTCTCCTCAGGCGTCTCCGTCTGGGACAATGCCGGGCTGGCCCTTCTGGGCGTCATCCTCGCCGGGCCCATCGTCTGCGCCATGAGCCAGGCGGCCAACGACTGGTGCGATCGGCACGTGGATGCGATCAACGAACCGCACCGCCCCATTCCCTCCGGGCGCCTGCCCGGGCGCTGGGGTCTCTGGATTGCCCTCTTCATGACGGGGCTCGGCCTCGTCGTCGGCTGGCAGCTGGGTCCCTGGGGCTTTGGCGCGACCGTCCTGGCCGTCCTCGCCGCCTGGGCCTATTCGGCCGAACCCGTCCGCCTGAAGCGCTCCGGCTGGTGGGGTCCTGGGGTCTGCGGGCTGTCCTACGAGGCGCTGCCGTGGATCACGGGGGCTGCCGTCATGGCCGCGGGCGCGCCGGCCTGGGAGGTCATGGCGATCGCGGTCCTCTACGGCCTCGGTGCCCACGGCATCATGACGCTCAACGATTTCAAGGCGCTCGAGGGCGACCGGCAGATGGGGCTGAACTCGCTCCCCGTCACGCTGGGACCCGAGCGCGCGGCACGGCTGGCCTGCTGGGTCATGGCAGTGCCGCAGATACTGGTTGTCGGACTTCTGGTCGGGTGGGATCGGCCGTGGCATGCGCTGGGCGTCCTCGGCGTCCTTTTCGCGCAGGGCCTGCTGATGCGCCGCCTTCTGGCGGACCCCAAGGGGCGCGCACCCTGGTACAATGGCACCGGCATCGTCCTCTATGTCTCGGGCATGATGGTCACGGCCTTCGCCCTGGGAGGATTGGCATGACGCTCTCATGGCTCTCGATCATTCGCATCGGGCTGGTGCAGACAGCGCTGGGCGCGGTTGTGGTGCTGTGCACGGCGACGATCAACCGCGTGATGATCGTCGAGCTGGCGCTCCTGGCCGTGATCCCCGCGATGCTGATCGGGCTCTACCACGCGTTCCAGTTGCTCCGGCCCAAATGGGGCCACGGCGCCGACAAGGGCGGAACCCGCACCCCCTGGATCATCGGCGGGATGACCGTGCTGGCGCTGGGCACCGTTGGGGCAGCTGCTGCGACCGCCTGGATGGAAACCGCGTTCTGGCCCGGGCTCGCGCTCGGCGTCCTGTCCTTCGCCGCCGTCGGCCTTGGTCTTGGGGCGTCCGCCACCAACCTGCTGGCGCTCCTCGCCGCCCATGTCGCACCCCAGCGCAAGACCGCAGCGGGGAGCCTTGTCTGGATCCTGATGATCGCGGGCCTCGCGGCATCGGGCATCACGATCGGGCAGGTGCTCGATCCCTATTCAGGCGCCCGGCTCATCCAGGTCGCGGCCTGCGTCGCGCTGATAGCTGTCACCCTGACGACAATCGCCCTTGCCGGGGTCGAGCGGCGTGTGAGCAACCCGGATCCTGCCGAGGTCTTCGGAGAGCTCCGCCAGCGTGCGCCCTTCCTAGAGGCGCTGGGCGAAGTCTGGCACGACCGTCAGGCGCGGCTCTTCACGATCTTCGTGTTCGTCGCGATGCTCGCCTACAACACGCAGGACCTGATCCTCGAGCCCTACGGCGGCCATGTCTTCGGCATGTCGGTCGGGGAGTCCACCGCGCTGGGAGGCATGATGCACGGCGGGGCGCTAATCGGCATGATCCTCGTCTTCATCCTCGGCCTCCTGACCGGCGCACGACTGACCAAGACCTTCATGATCTGGGGCTGCGTAGGCTCGGGCCTCTGCCTCATCGCCCTCGCACTCGGTGGGCAGACAGGCCCGGGCTGGCCCCTGATCCCAAACGTGATCGCGCTCGGCTTCTGCAACGGCGTCTTCGCGGTCGCAGCAATCGGCATGATGATGCGCCTTGCCTCGGCGGGTGACGCTCGGTCATCGGCCCGGGAAGGCACCCGGATGGGCGTCTTCGGCGCCTCGCAGTCGCTCGGCTTCGCGCTCGGTGCCTCGCTTGGGGCGACGGCGCTTGATGTGCTGCGCGCCCTGACGGGCGAACTCGCGCTCTCCTACGGCAGCGTCTTCGCCACCGAGGGCCTGCTCTTTCTTCTTGCCGCCGTACTGGCCGGAATCGCCGCCAGTGCTGTCACCTCGCAGGCCGTCCAGGCCGCCCCCATCCCAGCGGAGTAACGCCCATGCGCTATGATGTCGTCGTCGTCGGAGGAGGCCCGTCGGGTGCCACCGCAGCCGAGCAACTCGCCACCCAGGGCCATTCGGTCGCCGTTCTGGACCGTATGGGCCGGATCAAGCCCTGCGGCGGTGCGATCCCGCCCCGCCTGATCCGCGACTTCAACGTGCCCGACGATCAGCTGGTCGCCAAGATCGGGACGGCGCGCATGATCTCGCCCAGCAACAATCAGGTCGATATCGAGATCGAGAACGGCTTCGTCGGCATGGTCGATCGCGAGCACTTCGATGAATACCTGCGCGACCGGGCCGAGCAGGCCGGTGCGACCCGTGTCACCGGCACGTTCACCCGGATCGACCGCGACAACCAAGGCCGGATCGCGGTGCTTTACCGTGACAAGGAAGGTGGCAGCCACCAGCTCGACACCCGCTACGTCATCGGCGCGGACGGGGCGCGGTCGAATGTGGCGCGCCAGGAGGTCGATGGCGGCGACACCATCCCCTACGTCATCGCCTATCACGAGATCATCGAAGCGCCGGAGGCCATCGGCGGCTACGATCCCGAACGCTGCGATGTGATCTATGACGGCCGGATCAGCCCCGATTTCTACGGTTGGGTCTTCCCGCACGGACATACCTGCTCGGTCGGCATGGGATCGGGCATCAAGGGCGTCGACGTGAAAGAGGCGACCACCGCCCTGCGCCAATCCTCCGGTCTCGCGAACTGCCGCACCATCCGCAAGGAAGGTGCACCCATCCCGCTGCAGCCGCTCAAGCGCTGGGACAACGGCAAGGACGTGGTGCTCGCGGGCGATGCGGCCGGCGTTGTCGCCCCGGCCTCCGGTGAGGGGATCTACTACGCCATGGTCGGCGGTCAGGTCGCAGCCGATGCGGTTGCGCTGGCGTTGGAGACGTCCAGGGCAAAGTCACTCGCCACGGCCCGCAAGCGCTTCATGAAAGAGCACGGACAGGTCTTCAAGGTGCTCGCGATGATGCAGCGCACCTGGTACTGCAACGATGACCGGCGTGAGCGCTTCGTCTCGATCTGTCACGACATCGACGTGCAGCGCCTGACGTTCGAGGCCTACATGAACAAGAAGCTCGTCCATGCACGGCCGCTGGCGCACGCGCGGATCTTTGCGAAGAACATCGCGCATCTGCTGAAGATCGTGCCCGCAGTACAAACCCGGCATATTTCCGCTATGTCTGCACACTGAGGCGTGCGCGTAGCACTCTGCCGGGCGCTTTGCCCTTGTGGAGGGCACGTCTAACCGAAAGCGGCCCGGGGGTGTGGCCGAACCGACTGAGAGGACGATCATTGATGAGCATTCCAAAGGAACGTGATCCCAAAATCTGGGAGTATCAGACCCAGAACCTGGCGACGTCGAAGGAGGATCGCGACGCGTGGTCGTGTATGACCTTCGCCTCGATCGCACTCGTTGTCTTCATCGGGCTGTTCGCGATGGGCCTCGGCCAGTCGTCCATGCCCGTGATCGCGAAACTGTTCATGTTCCTGATCGCCCTCATTGCCGGGCTCAAACTGCTGCGTCTGGTCTGCCCACATGCCGACAGCATGTTCAAGACATCGGAAGCGACTTCAGCGCCGAAACCGGCGCGCAAGCCGGGCGCGGCCATGCGGGCCGGTGGGGCTGCTGCAGCACCTAAACCGGCCGCGGCACCTAAACCGGTCGCAGCACCCGTAGAGGCTGCCGAAGAGGTCGGCAGCAAGCCCGAGGCGCTCACAGCACCGCGGAGTGGCTCTGCCGATGACTTGAAACTGATCAAGGGCGTCGGCCCTGCCCTCGAGCAACTGTGCAACAAACTTGGCTTCTATCACTTCGACCAGATTGCTGCATGGACGCCCGCCGAGGTCGCCTGGGTTGACGAAAACCTCGAAGGCTTCAAGGGCCGCGTCAGCCGCGACGACTGGGTCGCCCAGGCCAAGATTCTTGCCGCGGGCGGTGAGACGGAATTCTCTCAGCGCCAGTAAGGCGCACGACGACGACCACTGGGACACTACGCGTAACAGCCCCGCCCGGGTCCACCGGGTGGGGTTTTCTACATGTCACACGTGCGATGTGTCCGAAGGCCTGCCATAGCGACGTCGACGACGAACGCTGACCTCTCAGGCGAGGCGTCAACGGCCCCTGCCGGACCGATGTGATCGATCGATGACGGGTCAGTGCGCACTGCATTCGTCCGCCCGAACACTGAGCATTGCCGACCAAGCACCACCGATCACACCGGCCCGGCAGGGGCGCGAGACTCCGTGAGCATGCGCTTGCGCACGCGAACTCCGTTTGCCTCGTTCACCCTGACTGGCAGAAAAAAGGCACCGCGCGGAAGAACCAGCGCGGTGCCCAGATGGGGCCGGGCGGAGGGGCCCGGCCCCGGGGAGACCGCGGGTCCAACGCCAGACCCGCGGTCAACTCGTCACTCGTAGCTAGGCGGGCCCGAGCCAGCCAGCGCCGGGTAACCCGAGATCATGTCCATCCCGCCCATCGGCTTGTTGTAGCCCTTGTGGCAGGTCAGGCAGGCCGCTTTCGGAGCGTCTCCGTGCTTGGGGCCCAACCGGTTCTCGGGATAGGTATCCTGCAGCGGCACCAGGTACTCCTCGTTCATCTCGAGCACCATCTGGATACCAATCGCGGCGGTTCCCCATTGCGGCGTCACCTGCGCCCCGTCGTAGAAGGCACGGGAGTTGTGGCAGAACACGCAGTTGCGCCCGAGGGAGTGCGAGAAGTAGTTCATCAAGCTGTATGTCCGCTCGGTATCCTGCCAGGTCCGGTCGACAGTGGGGTCGGACGGCACCCGCGGTTCAAGATCGTGCACACTGATCTGCTCACCATCCAGCAGGTACTTCTCCAGCGCATCGTGCGGCAGGGAGGTCGAGACACCCTGGGCTGTGGCGAGGTTCTGGACCGCCCCCCAGCCTTCGGCGACTTCGAGGCCCGGCGCGACGTTGAACCAGATGCCGGACGGCACGTTCTGGCCACGGTGGCAGGTGTAGCAGTTCACACCGCCCTCCCCGTCCGAGGCGACGTGAGCATCCCAGTTCTCGTTGATGTTCTGGGTCATCTGGATCATCCGGCGAGAGACGACCTTGGTGTAGAGATCGTCCGAGCCATAGGTGTCCAGATCGCCGTCCCCGTGGCAGTAGGCACAGCCCTGTTCGGGTGACACCCATACGGTCATCGCTGCCATGAGCCGGTTGAAGTTGTCCTCGGTCAGATCGCCCAGCACCTGGACATTCTGGTAGATGTCCTTTGCAAGTGGCTCACCGCCCTCTGGCACCCAGGGCTCATCAGCGTAGTAATCCTCGATCGTCGGATCAGGGGCCTGTTCCCACTTGAACTTGGCAACATGCATGCCTGTCCCCGCAGGTCCGGTCTGGTCACTGTCGGTCTGATAGGCGCTGCCAAAGATCATCAGGAGCACCGCCAGAAACACGCCACTGCCAAGAGCTGCGACCAGAACGGCCGGTCCGAAGACGTCCCGGGGGTTGTCACGGTTCCACTTGTCGAACCAAGGCAGGCTGTACTTCTCAACCAGCTTGTCGAACTTCTCGAACATGATCAGTTCCCTCCCGAATAGGCGTCGTAGCCGTAGGCACCGTCATAGGATGGCGCAAAGTTGTGCTCGACCGCCCAGAGGAACCAGTTGTCGACGACAGTGCCGGTCAGCAGGATCCCGATGCCACCCGTGATCGGGGTGAGCACCGCGAACCACCATGCCCATCGGTGGATACCTTCCATCGTCGCGTTGAAACCCATGGTCCAGCGCCAGAAGAGCGCCGCGCGCTCGGACGCCGTGCCGCGATCGTAGATCTGCTCGAGCTCGCGGTCGCCACCAAGGCGCGTGACCGCCAGGATCGTCGCACCGTGCATCGCAAAGAGCAGCACCGAGCCATAGAGGAACACGATCGAGAGCGCGTGGAACGGGTTGTAGTAGAGGTTCCCGTAGCGGATCGAGAACGCGGTGGTCCAGTCGAGGTGGGGGAAGATGCCGTAGGGCACGGCCTCGGACCAGCTGCCCATCAGGATCGGCCGAAAGAGGCCCAGCACCAGGAACAGCCAGATCGCCGCCGCGAAGGCCCAGCAGATGTGCTTGCCCATGCCCAGCGCCTCGGCCCGGAGGTAGGACCGCACCCACCAGGCCAGGACCGAGATCAGGAGGAAGAAGCTGGCGATGATGTACCAGCCGCCATCGTTGAGCGGCGGCATCGACAACCCGTACTGCGGCGACGGTGGCTCCAGCGCCAGCCAGAACCCGTGCTTGAGAAACAGCCCGTAGTTCCAGCCGACCTGCGCCAGCATGTTGAAGCCGATGATGAAGATGCAGGCAAAGAAGGTGATCCCTGAAAGGACCCCGAAGAACCCAAGGTGAATGGGCCCGATCTGCGCGTTGCCCATCCAGCCGGCGAGCGTCAGGAACCACGGAGTGCCGCCACGCTCGGTAGCGTCCACATCGGGGCCGTCCATGCCGACTTCAGGCGGGCCCTGGACTTGGACCTGGTTGAAGATGTTCTGATACTCAGGCATCGGGGTACCCTCCTTCAGGCCAGATCGGCAACTCGAGCCACCAATTCCACCAGGACGGCCATCCTTCGGTCCATAGCGGGCCCGAGATCACGATGCAGACCGCCGACCAGAACCCGGCGTTCAGCGCCAGCAGCAGCCCGACACGGTGGATGCCAAGCGTGCCGACGGAGTAGCCGATGAAGTCACGGAAGAACGTATCCTCGTGGTCCGGTGTCTTGGCCTCCTGGCCCTTCGCCGGGTTGCAGGCCGAGAGGATCAGGCCCCCGTGCAGCGCCAGTGCAAACGTCGTGGTGAAGAAGAACGTCACCGCGATCATGTGGGCCGGGTTGTAGTGGAAGTGCAGATACGAGTAGCCGACGTTCGAAACCCAGTCGAGGTGGCTGAAGATCCCGTAGGGGAAGCCGTGTCCCCATGCCCCCAACAGGAAGGGCCGGATGATCACCAGCGTCACATAGGCGAAGATCGCGACCGAGAAGGCGAAGGGCACGTGATAGCCGATCCCAAGTTTTCGGCAGATCTCGACCTCGCGTAAGGCCCAACTGACAAAGGCCCCCGTCGCGCATATCGTGATGATCTGCCAGAGCCCGCCCTCGGCGAGCGGCGCCAGGCCCAAACCGTAGCTCAGGTCGGGCGGCGCGATGTTGATGGTCCAGGGATTGAAGGTTCCCTGAAGTGCGGCGCCCCAGAAGATCAGGACGGTCCCCAGCGCCGCGAAGAAGATCGTCGTCACCCCGAAGAAACCCACGTAGAAGGGGCCAACCCAGAAGTCGAACAGATCCCCGCCGACCAGTGTCCCCCCGCGCACGCGGTATTTTCTTTCAAAGCTTAGCAGTGCCATGTCCTGGTCCCCGCTTGGATGGCGGTCCCGTCATGATAGGCGGGCCTTTTTCTGGTGGATTGCCACGGGCGAAATGTCAGGAAACGCCCCGCCCGCAGCTTTTGTCTGACGACCAGCACAAGGTGCCGGCAGCTGCCTTGGGGGATTAACCGCCCGCAGCTGCTGCCGCTGCAACCTCGAACCAGTTGTAGTGGTCCGTGCTGAGCAGGACGAGATGGATCATCGCTGCCAGCAGGAAGAGGAACACGCCCTGAGCCACGAAAACGCGGCGCGGGTCGAAGATCAGCCAGATCTTGTAGAACTTGCTCATACTTCTTTCCCCTTCACATGTAGAACCAAGGACGCCAGATGAACGTGGCGAGGTGAGCGACAACGGCTACGGCCGAAAACAGCCAAAGCCCGCTCAAGTACACCGCGTGCAGCTCTTGCGCCTGTTCGTCAGTGAGACCTGTGAAAGACAGGCCAGAGTTATCAGCCATAGACTCTCCTCCGGATCGCTAGACTGAGGCCGGGGTTTCCCCCGGTAAGGCACCGAGGGGGCAGGATACCCCTCCGGCGATCTCCCCACCCGAGAGCAGGGTAGATTGCAGATCCGCTGATCATTGACTGAAGATCAGCGGCGTGATGACGGATGCCTGGTTCCAGGCGCGCGTAACGAAGTCCTTGCCGTTCGCATCCTCGTCGTCCGGACGGCAGAGCCCCAGGACGCAGGTCACGAAGGTGAATGGCAGCGACAGGACGAAGATGATCGCGAAGTAGATGCGATACTCGATCGTCGGACGGTGGGGCCGGTGATGGCGGACATCGTTTGCCGTTTGGTCGCTCATGTCGTGGTCCCTTCCAGTTCGGATTTTCTTCTCGTCTTGGGTCTCAAGCTTTCGATCAGGTCCTGGGCCACGCGGTCGCGGCCGTCGGCGAGCGCGCGGCGCTCGGCATCGTCACGCAGCGTCTTGGCAGCGGAGATGCGGGTGAGAATCGGGTGGCTCGATACGATCTCGTCGAGCGTCGCCTGCGCATCGACATCCCATGGCAGGTCGCGTTTCAGGTGGGCGGGCGTCGCCTCCGCCGCGTCCATCTCGCTGCCCAGCGGCAGGATGTGGAAGAGCGCATCGAAGAGGCTGTTGCAGACTTCCTGGAGCAGGTAGGTCGCGCCCGCGTAGCCCATGAAGGGTGTGCCGGTGGCGCGCCGGATCGCGGCGCCGGGGAAGCTTGCGGGGATGAATTGGGGCTTGGGTCCGTGCCCGCCCGAGGTCTCGGCGAGGTACATCTTCTCGTTGATGGACCCCAGCACCACGAGCGCGCCCGAATTGTGGACCAGCTCGCGCACCTCGTCGTTGTCGGTCTTGGAGCCCGCCTTGCGCGCAATCGCGAAGGCACAGGGAAGACCCAGATCCTCTTCCAGGAAGAGGCGGATACCCCGCGTGTAGGTCTCGTTCGCGACGATCCCGAAGGACGCCGTGGCAAAGAAATCCTGCGTGACCGAGCGCCAGAGGTCCCAGACCGGCTTGATGGTCGAATGCTTCTCGCGCTGGATGAACGGTTCGGGATCGAGCCCCAGCATCTCGCCCAGCATCCGCAGGAACTTGGTGGTCGAGTCGATGCCGATCGGCGCCTGCAGGTAGGGCTTGCCCAGCACCTCGGCCAAGCCGCGTCCGAACTCGCGGTACATCACGATGTTCGCGTCGGCGTTCACCAGGTTCTTCATCTCGGCCACGTGGGCGCCCAGCGGCAGGACCATGTTGACCTCGGCCCCGATGCCTTCGACCAGGCGGCGGATCTCGGCAAGGTCCGAGGGCATGTTGAAGGTGCCGTACATGGGCCCGAGGATGTTGACGCGCGGGGCCGCGCCCTCGACGCGCTTCTCCTTGGGCATCCGGCCCTTGGTCATGCCGTACTCGGTGAAGAGCCAGGTCATGGCGCGGTCGGCGGCCTGCCACTGGTCCTCGTCGATGGTCCGCGGCAGAAAGCGTTGAATGTTGGTGCCCATGGGCGTCACACCGCCACCGATCATCTCGGCGATGGATCCCGTCACCACGACCGCGGGCAGTGCGGGGTCCAGGGTCTTCCAGGCGCGCTTCATGGCGCCTTCCGTGCCGTCGCGGCCCAGTTCCTCTTCGCCAAGGCCCGTGACCACGATGGGAAGCTCATGCGGCGGCAGCGCATCGGTGTAATGCAGGACCGACGTGACCGGCAGGTTCTCGCAGCCCACCGGGCCGTCGATGACGACCTGCAGGCCCTTGGCGGCACAGAACGCGTAGACCGCGCCCCAGTAGCCCCCTGCCCTGTCATGATCCTGGATCAGCATCAGATCATCTCCTGCGCCTTGGCGGCGCGGGCCTGCTTGTCGAGTTTCTTCTGGTGAACCTCGCGGAACTCAGGGTGAAGGTTCGGGTCGCCTTCCCAGATGCCGGCGGTATCACCTTCGCCAACACCCTCGAAGAAGGCCTTCATCTTCGTCATGCGGTCCTTGTTGCCCATGGCAGCGTTGACCACCTGGGCGAGCGAGCCGGCACCGGCAGGGCCCATCAGCGGCCGGGCCGAGATGAGGTTCGTGAAGTAGAGCGAGGGGATCCCAAGCTCCTTGCCCTTCTGGACGACCGGGGTCGTACCGACGGCAAGGTCGGGTTTGATCGCCTCCATCGCGGCGCAATCGTCTTCGAGCGAGGCGCGGAACTTGACCTTGGCGCCGTGCGCCTCGAGCCACTGGACATCCGCCTCGGAATAGGGTGTGCGGTGGGTCGCGGTGCCGACGTAAGGAACCTCGGCGCCGCTCTCGATCAGCAGGCGGGCCACCAAAAGTTCGGAGCCTTCATAACCGCTTAACGTTATTGTGCCATCAATCCTCGCGCTGGCCAGTGCACCTTTGATGGCCGGTAGGATGGCACTGTGGGCCCGTCCGATCTTCTCCGGAGAGATGTTGTATGCGTTCCCGATCTGGCTCAGCCAGTCGGCTGTACCTTCGAGGCCAACTGGGGCCGATCCGACGATCGGTCTGCCGGCACTCTCGAATTCTCTGATCGCCGCAGAATAGAACGGATGGACTGCCGCAACGACCGCACCATCCAACGCAGCATAGAGCTCCCGCCATTCACGGCATGGCACCACGGGTCCGGCAGCAAGGCCCATGGGCGCCAGCATGTGTCCGATCATCATCGGATCGGCCGGGAACATTTCGCCGAGCAATGTGACGGTGGGCCGGCCGCTGCGGCCGCCCTGCGGCGCCTGTACGGGACCGGCTTCGGCTTCCTGGCGGGCATAGTTCAGCATCGCCCCTGCCAGGACGTCCTTTGCCTCGGCGTGGGTCGGAACACCGAAGCCCGGCACATCGATACCGATGATGCGCACACCATTGATCTCGTCCGGCAGCAGACGCAGCGGCACGCCCGACGCAGTGGGCACGCAGAGGTTGGTGACGACGATGGCGTCGTAACGTGCGGGATCCGCCATTTCGTGGACGGCGTCGCGGATATCTTCGAAAAGCTTGCCGGTGACCAGCGTCTCGGAGTTGAAGGGCACGTAGCCAACCGACCGCCGGGCGCCGTAGAAGTGGCTGACGAAGCTGAGACCGTAGACGCAGCAGGCCGACCCAGACAGGACCGTGCCAACCCGGCGCATCCGCAGGCCGACGCGCAGCGACCCGAAGGCCGGGCACATGCTCTGCGGCTTGTCGTGGGGTCCTTGGGGATAGTCCTTGGCGAACTGATCCAGGATCTCGGACTTGCCCGCTGCACGCGCAGCCGCCTCCATGGTCGCAGCGCCGCCATGGCAGCCCGCGCCGTCGGTGGGCAGGCTCGGAGCCTCGGGCCCCGTGAGGGCCTCCCCCGATTGCCCGTCAAGCTCCCGGGCGGCGTCGTATCTCAGCTCATCGGTCACTGAGCGTGGCTCTCCAATGCCATCAGATGGGGGCAGCGCGATTGCGGGGATGGCGCAACCTTCGACGTGCGTGGGGTGGGCATAGCCACGATCCGCTCGTCGCCGTCACGGCGCAGCGCCGC
>JBCCDA010000091.1:0-17764 GCA_039033215.1 Pseudomonadota bacterium
CAGATCATCCATCTCCGCCCAGAACGAGGCATCTTCCTTGGCCTTCTCGTACTCTGCCTGAAGGTCCAGGATCAGCGGCATCAGTGTCTCGGAGACGAAGCGTCCGCCGAAATCACCAAAGCGGCCCTTTTCATCGGGTCCGGTCCGAAAACTGTTCGGAGTCGCGTCGTTCATCACTCTCTCCCTTGCGCTAGCGGTCTCTATCCGGTTGCCGAGCGGGAGTCATCAGGGTTTCGCGCCGCCGCGACAGGACGCGCGGACTGAATCGATGTTGATCGGTGTCGATCAGTCCAACGCCAGTTTGAAGCCGTCGTGAGATGCTACGAAGCCTAGTCGTTCATAGAACCGATGAGCGTCGGTCCGTACTTTGTCCGACGTCAGTTGGACAAGCGATGCGCCTTCTGCGCGGGCCCGATCAACGGCGGCTTGCATCAGCGCATCGCCGATACCGGCGCCTCTCGCCGACGCGGCGACCCTCACACCTTCGATCTGCGCGCGTGTCGCGCCAGCCCGGCTGAGGCCGTGGATGATCGTCACCTGCAGGCAACCGACGATCTGATCTGCCATTTCGGCGACCAGATAGACATTGCCAGGCTGCCTGGACATCGCATCGAAGGCTAGTAGGTAGGCCGGGTCGCCAGGTCGTTCGCGCCCGCGACCAAGCCCGTCATCTGCCAGAAGCGATACAATAGCCTCGATATCGCCAGCCCCGGCTTCACGGATCTTCATGTCCGGGTCTGCCCTGCCAAGGCCCAGGACGGGGACCCTGGTGCGGTCATCTCAACGCCGGCACCTTGCCGCCCTCGCGCGCCGCAGCGATGAAGTCGATCATCTTGGTGCGGTCCTTGAGCCCTGGCGCTCTCTCGACACCGGAAGAGACGTCGAGTTGACGGGTGCCGGTTCGTGCCAATGCCTCTGCTACGTTCTGGGGCGTCAGCCCCCCCGCCAGCATCCACGGCACCGGCCAGCGGCGGCGTGCGACCAGCTCCCAATCGAAGGTCATCGCATTCCCGCCCGGGCGAGTCGCACCCTTGGGTGGTTTGGCGTCGATCAGCACCTGATCAACCACCGGCGCGTAGCGTGCAACGGCATCCAGATCGGTTGCCTCCCGGACACCGATTGCTTTCATTATGGGCAGGCCCAAGGTGGTCCGTATGGTCGTGACGCGAGCCGGATCCTCATGTCCATGAAGCTGGATCATATCGAGCGGGAGCGCACTCAACTCTTCAAGCAACGCGTCGTCAGGGTCTACGACCAAAGCGACTTTGACGACGCCCGGACGAACAGCAGAGGCAATTTCCAGTGCGATACTGGCATCAATGGCGCGTGGAGACGGGGGGAAGAACACAAGCCCCACGTAGGAAGCACCAGCGTCTACTGCCGCTTCGGCATCATCAGGGCGCGTCAGACCACAGATCTTGACGCGAACATCTGCATTGTCAGCCATCTGAGCCCCATTACGCCGAGGACGAAGCGCAGCAACCGTCAGCCGGTCGCTGCCGCCACGTCATCACCCAGTTCGGTGAGGCGTTTGGACAATTTGCCGTTCTCGTCCTTGAGACTGGCGACCTCACGGCGCTTGTCTTCAAGCCGCTGTCGGTACTTGCGCTCTCGGATCATCTCCATAAGCATTCCGATGATCAGCCCGCCGACAAAGGCGCAGACGATCACCAGCGCAATCGGCACACCGGCCAGCACTGGTAAACCGGGCGCAAAGCGCTCTGGTATCAGGTGCAGTTCAACTGGCGCCATATTGGCCGCCATGACGATCATCAGCGCAATCGCAATGACGATGATAACGGCATACTTCAGGGTACGCATCAGTTTCCTCCGGGCCTCTGGACGATCTCAGCCGTCGTTCATCCGCTCGCGAAGCTCCTTGCCGGTCTTGAAGAACGGCACAGTCTTGGGCGGAACTTTGACTTGATCGCCCGTTCTCGGGTTTCGGCCAACACGCCCGTCGCGATGCTTGACAGAGAAAGCGCCGAAGCCCCGCAATTCAACCCTGTCGCCCCGCGCAAGTGCCAGCGTAATTTCTTCGAAGACAGTCGAAACAATCCGCTCAACGTCCCGCTGATAGAGATGTGGGTTCTCTTCGGCGATCTGCTGGATCAGCTCGGATTTTATCATAAGTTACCCCCGCGCCCCGGCCGAGTCGCAAATGTCGTCGTTTTCCCTCGGGGCAGAACGTCTCACGCGCCCGCGGCCGCGTCAACGGCTCTGAAGGCTTTGTCTCTGAATTTGCTACTGAATTATCGTGTAGAGGCGCGGGACCGGGCTGAAGAAGCGATCCGCATCGGTCAGGCTGGCCGCGGCGTCGCCAATCAAAGCCAGTGGCCAGGGGGTGTCGGGATCCTTCCACGAAACATCTCTGATCGGCGTACCGGCATCGATTTCCCGCTCGTCCGCCAGCCATGTGCGCGCCGCATCCTCGCCACCCAGCGCATCGATCAGACCGCGGTCCAGAGCTTGCCTGCCGGTGAACGCGCGGCCATCGATTACCCCGGCGAGCGCACTGCCGGACAGTTCACGGCGCTCTGCAACGAGATCGCGGAACCAGACGAACATATCGTTGATCAACGCTTCCTGCGCCAGGAGCGCCTCGGGGCTTGGCGGGGCGGTGATCGCCGGCTCGGCCTTGAGGGGCGCTGATTTGATTCGCGTGACCTCGACGCCCAGCATCTCCATCAACCCGGCGATGTTGGGCACTTCCGCCACCACACCGATCGATCCGGTCAAGGTGTTTCCCCGGGCCAGGATGTGGTCGGCCGAGATTGCCGCGATGTACCCGCCCGATGCCGCATATTCGGACATCACGGCGACAACGGGCTTCTCATCGGCCACGTGGCGGAGCGCGAGATAGAGGGTCTCGGACGCGGATACCGTGCCCCCGGGCGAATTCACGCGCACGATCACGGCCTTGACGGTGTCGTCATCTGCCAGCGCACGTATCGCCCGGTCGCGCTTCGGGTCGTCCAGGATGATGCCGTCGATGGACACGCGCGCGACCGAGTCGCTGGTGGCCAGATCGGGCTTTGGCAGGAGCGCGATGACCGCGACCACGACTGCCACGATCGCGAGGATGCGCCAGAACGCGAGTTTCCGACGTGCCTTACGCCGCTCGATGATCTGATCGGCGGTCGCGCTCATGTCCCGTGTCTCGTTCGCCTGTCGCCCGGAACGACAGTGCGGCCCCGTGGGGCCACACTGGTAACGAGAGGGCTAACCCGTAGGTTGCTCAATCGTCGCCCTGTTGCTGCTTGAGGGCAGCGCCCAGGATGTCGCCCAGCGACGCGCCAGAGTCCGACGAGCCGTACTGTTCCACGGCCTCTTTCTCTTCGGCAATCTGAAGTGCCTTGATCGACAGGCCAAGTCGGCGCTGCGACTTGTCGATGTTCGTTATTCGGGCGTCGAGCCGGTCCCCGACCGAGAACCGGTCCGGGCGCTGGTCCTGACGATCGCGCGAGAGATCCGAGCGGCGGATGAACGCCTTCATGCCCTCGTACTCGACCTCGATGCCGCCGTCCTCGATCTTGGTCACGATGACCGTTACCGTCGCACCGCGCTTCACGCTCTGCGTCGCATCGGCGAACTTGTCGCCGCCCAGTTGCTTGATGCCCAGGCTGATGCGCTCTTTCTCGGCGTCCACGTCCAGAACTACGGCCTGGACGACATCGCCCTTCTTGTAGTCCTGAATGGCCTCTTCGCCCGAGCGGTCCCAATCCAGGTCGCTGAGGTGGACCATCCCGTCGATGTCGCCGTCGAGACCGACGAAGAGACCGAATTCGGTGATGTTCTTGACCTCGCCCTCGACCTCGGTGCCTGCCGGGAAGCCTTCGGCGAAGTTGTCCCACGGGTTGCCCTGGGTCTGCTTCAGACCCAGAGAGACGCGGCGCTTCTGGCTATCGACGTCCAGCACCATGACTTCAACCTCCTGGGAGGTCGAGACGATCTTGCCGGGGTGGACGTTCTTCTTGGTCCACGACATCTCAGAGACGTGCACCAGACCCTCGACGCCGGGCTCCAGCTCGACGAACGCACCGTAGTCGGTGATGTTAGTCACGCGGCCCGTGAACTTGGCACCGATCGGGAACTTGTTGGCGACCGTATTCCAGGGGTCGTCGCTGAGCTGCTTCATCCCGAGGCTGATGCGCTGGGTGTCCTTGTTGACCTTAACGACCTGGACCTTCACCGTCTCGCCGATCTGGACGATCTCAGAGGGATGGTTGACGCGGCGCCAGGCCATGTCGGTGACGTGCAGCAGGCCGTCGACACCACCCAGATCCACGAACGCACCGTAGTCGGTGACGTTCTTGACGACGCCATCGACGACATCGCCTTCCTGGAGTTTTGCGACAATCTCGGCACGTTGCTCAGCGCGGCTCTCTTCTAGGATCGCGCGGCGCGAGACAACGATGTTGCCGCGGCGGCGATCCATTTTGAGGATCTGGAACGGCTGCGGCACACCCATCAGCGGGCCCACATCGCGGACCGGGCGGACGTCGATCTGACTGCCGGGCAGGAACGCCACGGCGCCGCCGAGGTCGACAGTGAAGCCGCCTTTGACCCGGCCGAAGATCGCGCCTTCGACGCGGTCGCCGCTGTCGTTGGCCTTCTCCAGACGGTCCCAGGCTTCCTCGCGGCGCGCCTTGTCGCGCGAGATCATGGCCTCGCCGCGGGCGTTCTCGACACGCTCGAGGTAGACCTCAACTTCGTCGCCGGGGGCGATTTCAGGGGCCTGGCCGGGGCTTGCGAATTCCTTGAGGTCGACACGGCCTTCGACTTTGAAGCCTACGTCGATGATTGCCTGACCGTTCTCGACGGCGAGGACTTTGCCTTTGACGACCGAGCCCTCTTCGGGGGTGTCGTGCTGGAAGCTCTCTTCGAGGAGGGCTTCGAAATCTTCCATAGTTGCCACTGCGGACATTCAGGTCTCCTAGATGCTTTTGCTGGCCGACCGGTTGGTTCCGGCGGTCTTGGGTCCATTGGTCTTGGCCGATAACACAAAGCAGACCCTGAACCGGGGCTTGCCCAGTCCAACGTCTGCTCGATGTCAACCGCCTCTGGTATGACGGGCGGGCCTATAGCGGGATTCGGCGCGTGCAGCAAGGACAATGGGGTCTGCGCAACCCGGCAGGGGCCCATCGCTTGGATGAGAGCTCTGGTGATCAGCTAGCTGATTACCAGGGCGATCCGCGAGATGACATCATGCCGTTCATGGTTCGCTAAACAATTCGAGGTGACATCGTACCGGATGATGTCACCTGACATTACCTAACTCCAGGTGACGGGGGCGGGCAGGGCTCAGCCGGCCAGCGCCGCCTCGACATGCTTGACCGCAACGGACACGGCTTCGTCGATCCCCATCTCGGTCGTATCCAGCAGAACTGCATCTTCAGCCTGGACGAGCGGTGCTGTATCGCGCTGGCTGTCGCGGGCGTCGCGCATGGACAGGTCCGACGCCACCCGTTCGACAGTGGTATCTTCGCCGCGGGCGATGAGCTCGTCGAAACGCCGCTGCGCCCGGGTCGTGTCCGAGGCGGTCACGAAGATCTTCACCTCGGCCTGTGGACAGATCACAGTCCCGATGTCACGCCCATCCAGCACCGCGCCGCCCTCGCGCCGCGCGAACTCCTTCTGAAACTCCGCCAGCGCCTGACGAACCCCCGGCATCGCTGCGACGCGACTCGACGCGCGGGCTACTAGAACCGTGCGCAGGCCGTCCTGCTTGAGGTCCTTTTCCGCCAGCGACTGCGCTATGAGTTCGGCGACGCCTTCGTCGATGACTCCGCGGCCCTGCGTGATCGCTCGCTTGCCCACGGCACGGTAGAGCAATCCGGTGTCGAGATGTGCGAACCCGAACCGTTCAGCAACGGCCTTGGCAATCGTGCCCTTGCCTGCCGCTGCCGGACCATCGATCGCAACTGTGAACTGCATAAACTTGTCCCCTACGCCCACCGCGTTCATATTCCGCGTATGCGAGCCGGGTGCAAGTCCACAATAGCCACCTTGCGGCGTCCTGGCGCTACCAGTAGTCGACTGTGAAATCGATGAACGCCCGCACCTTCGGAGAGAGCATCCGGTTCGATGGGTAGAGCATCCGCATCGGACGGGTATCGCCCATGTCGTAGCTCTCTAGGATCTGAACCAGCCGGCCATCGGCGAGCGCGGGTTCGACGACGATCTTCACCGCGTGCATGATACCAAGGCCGCGCACAGCCGCACGATAGAGCATGTCGAGGTTGTTGGCGGTCATCGAGCCGGAGACTGTGACGGATTCCTGCTCGCCATCCTTCCCAGTGAAGACCCAGCGTTGCATCCGTCGTTCCCCGATCATGTGCACGAGGCAGTTGTGCCCGCTGAGATCCTGAGGGGTGGCCGGCGTGCCGTGGGCCGCCAGATAGCTGGGCGCAGCTGCGGTCACGATCTCGATGTCCGGCAGCCGACGCGCCATCAGCGAGCTGTCCGGCGCCTCGCCGGACCGAAACGCGATGTCGAAGCCTTCGCCGACCAGATCGACGAGGCGGTCTGAAAGAACCAGCTCGACACTGATCTCGGGGAACTCGGCCAGAAAGTCGGGGATCAGCGGCATGAGCCGGTGCGCCCCGTAGGCGCTGCCCGCCGTGATCCTGAGACGTCCACGCGGCGAGCTTTGCAGATCTGCCGCTTCGCGTTCCGCTTCCTCGATATCCACGACGATCTGGAGGGCGCGTGTGTGATACCGCTCACCTGCTTCCGTGAGACTCAACCGCCGCGTGGTGCGGTTCAGGAGCCGCGCCCCCAAACGTTCCTCCAAGCGGCCAACCCGGCGGCTGACGCCTGATGGTGTCATGCCCAGTTCCTTCCCCGCCCCGGCGAAGCTGCCAGCGGACATCACCTTGATGAAGACCGCCATGTCGCTGTCGTCGCTCATCGTGATTGATGACTCCAGTTCACTAGTCCTTGGCGAGAGGACGCGATTATCATTTCTGGCGCAAGGCTCATCTTAGTCACCAGCAAGCCGGACAATCGGCAAATCTGAAAACGGAGATAGCCATGACCCGCCAGGATCTCACCGCCCCCAAAGTTCCCACGCAGGCCCAGATCGATGCCGCTGTGGGCAAGGGACGCCGCTTGCGGAGCGAAGCATTTGTCGAGCTCTTCTCGGCAATCGGAGCTGCTTTCACCAGCAAGCCCGCTCGGCCCACCGACCACGCCTACGGCAACCCGACCCGTTGAACCCGATGGGACCGGTCTGATTCAGGCCGGTCCTGACGCAAGAAAGCCATCGGTGGCGCTTTATGGTGCCTCGCCGGGATACACAGGCGTCCCTGCGGCGATGTCATAATAGTCGCCCTTTGTGCCAGCATGAATATGGGCCGATGTGTTCAGGCCGCTGTCGCCGTCCAGGGACCCTGCGAAGATCGATACGGTATCGCGCCCCTCGACCTCCCAGAACAACTGCGATCCGCACGTGCCGCAAAATCCGCGGCGGACGCCTGGTGATGAAGGATACCACCGGATGCTGTCCGCCCCGGTGATGTCGATATCTGCGTGTGCAGCAGCCGTTGCGGCCACATGATGGCCTGACGTCTTACGGCATTGTGTGCAGTGGCATGCCACCACGTCCCTGAGCGGCCCGGTCACCACGTAACGGACCGCCCCGCAGAGGCAGCTTCCGGTCTTGCTCATCAGCTGTTGTTCCTTGTCAGTGTCGCGCCCAAATCCGTCATCAGGTCTATGAACCCGGGAAAGCTTGTCGCGATCGGCGTTGCATCGTCAACGGTGACAGGCTTCGTGGTCCCGAGGCCAAGGCAGAGGAAACTCATGGCGATCCGGTGGTCGAGATGCGTGGCCACTGTGCCACCGCCGCCGACGGCCCCGCCGCGCCCATGCACGATCATGCCGTCCTCTTCTTCCGAGACCCCGATCCCGTTCGCGCGGAGCCCCGCGACTACTGCCGCGATCCGGTCCGATTCCTTGACCCGCAGCTCGCCGATGCCCCTCATCACGGTGTCGCCCTCGGCGAACGCGGCAATGCAGGCGAGCACAGGGTACTCGTCGATCATGCTGGGCGCACGCTCGGGCGGCACTTCGACACCCTTCAGGGCGCCATGGCGCACGAGAAGATCGGCGACCGGCTCGCCCCCTTCCTCGCGCGGGTTCTGATGGAAGATGTCGGCCCCCATCTCGGCCAATGTCTGATAGAGCCCCGCCCGTGTGGGGTTCAGGCAGATGTTGGGCACAAAAACCTCTGAACCTTCCGCGATGAGGGCTGCGGCGACGGGAAACGCGGCGGATGACGGATCGCGCGGTACTGCAATCGTCATAGGCGAAAGCTCTGGCTGCCCCGTCAGGCGGATGAGGCGGTGGTCGGCGTGCTCTTCGACTAAGACCTCCGCGCCGAACCCCCGGAGCATCCGTTCCGTGTGGTCCCGGGTTGCCTCCCCTTCGATCACGACTGTCTCGCCCGGCGCGCCCAGGCCGGCCAGCAGAATAGCGGACTTCACCTGGGCTGACGGGACCGGCAGGCGGTACTCGACCGGCATGGGGACCGCGGCGCCTTCAAGCGTCAGCGGCAGGAACCCGCCCTCCCGGCCCGACGACCGGGCACCGAACAACCTCAGCGGATCGAGCACGCGGCCCATGGGGCGGCGTCGCAGCGAGGCATCGCCAGTGAAGGTCGCGGAAATGGGCGTTGTCGCCATCATGCCCATGATCAGCCGCACACCCGTCCCGGCGTTGCCGCAGTCGATCACATCGTCTGGTTCGGCCAGACCGCCGACGCCGACGCCGTGGACTACCCAGGTATCGCCCTCATGCGCCAAATCTGCCCCGAATGCCTGCATGGCGCGCGCGGTAGCGAGCACGTCCTCCCCTTCCAACAGGCCCGTGATTCGCGTCTCGCCCACGGCGAGGGCGCCGAAGATCAGCGCGCGGTGGCTGACAGACTTGTCGCCGGGGACGGTCGCCGTGCCCGTGAGCGGCGCGCCCTTGCGGGATGAGATCGACTGCGCTGGACCGTGTGACATGAAACCCCCGATCGAACCGGACGCCCTGATATCGACAGCTCCCGGGTCCGTCCACCTGCACTTGTGACGATGATCACATTCCGGACGGCGCGAATCGGCAACAATGTGTGTGTCCAAAGGCGAGAGCCTCTGCTCAACCCCTCGGACAACACGTGTGTTCCTTGTGTTACCTCTCTGACCTAGGGCGTCGGGTCCTCTCCCCCGACGCCCTTTTTTTGTCAGCTACTCGGCAGGTGCGGGTGCTGGGGCCCCGGTACCGGGCGAGATGGACAGGGCAAGCCGCAAGAGCGGTGGGACCAGCAGCAGGGTCAGCACCGCAGACATCGCCAGACCGCCGACCACAACCGAGCCGAGCCCGCGGTAAAGCTCGGATCCTGACCCCGGGAACACGACCAGCGGCAGCATGCCGATCACCGATGTCAGGGTGGACATGAAGATGGGCCGGATCCGGTTTCGCGTCGCCTCGAGGATCGCGTCGTTCACGAACATCGCGTCGACACGCATATGATAGAGCGACTGGTGCACCAGTAGAATCGCATTGTTGACCACGATCCCGATCAGAATGACGAAACCGAGCAACGTGAGCATGTCCAGCGGCTGCGTCTGGAAGGTATTGAGCAGATAGAGCCCCGCGACACCGCCAGCACCGGCTACCGGGACCGAGATCAGAATCACGAGTGGCAGGACGAAGCTCTCGAAGAGCACGGCCATGACCAGGAAGACGATCACCAGCGCCAAGAGAAGGTTCCACTTGAGCGCATCGAAGGTCTGCGTGAGTTGGTCGGCCGCACCGGATACCGACATCGTGACCCCGGGGGGCAGGCCCTCGGCCTGGAGCGGGGCCATCACTTCGGTCTGAATCATCTCCAGCGCGGTCTCGAGCGCGATGGCCTGAGAGGGTCGTATCTCCAGCGTGATCGTCCGCTCCCGCTCGCGGTGCCGGATCTCGACCGGACCAGCCGTTAGGATAACGTTGGAGAGTGCTGAGACGGGCACGATGCGCCCGTTCGGGGCCACAACCGGAAAGGCGTTAATGTCCTGGGTTCGTTCGGTCTCGCTCAACGAGGCCGTGCCCTTGAGCATCAGGTCGATCTGCTCCGAGCCGACCGTGATTTCGGCGATGCGGACGCCGTCGTTGTAGGCATCCAGTGTCAGTGCGAGCGTCTGTGCGTCGATCCCCGCATCGGCCAGTCTGATCCGGTCCGGCTCGACCCGGACTTCGGGCGCTCCAAGCTCCAGCCCCGGCTGAGGGCGAAACTGATTACCCTCGGATCTTGGCAGTATCTGGCTGATCGTCCCGGCCGCGCGCTGGGCAACACCGAGGATTTCGGGCAGCTCGGGACCGGAAATGTTTAGCTCGATCGCGCGGCCACCGCCGATACCGCGCCCGAAGAGGGAGCGTTGATTGATGAACCCGAACGTCCCCGGTTCCGCAAAGATCGGGGTCGAGAGTACGGGGATCAGTTCAGCAACGCGGGTTGGGTCCTTCGCGGCGCCCCCCAGGAACGTAAGCCCCCGGAAAGACACAAAGAAGAAGTGCCTGAGCGCCGGCGGTTCCTCCGGGTTGCCCGTCTCTTCCTTCTCCCAGAGCGGTTGGGCCACCGCTTCGATCCGCTTCGCGATGCTTGTGGTGGTGTCCAGGTTGTAGCCGGGCGGGGGCAGAATCACGCCGAAGACGAGGTTGCGGTTACCCTCCGGCAGGTATTCGAGCTTAGGAAGGAACATCCAGGCGCCGAGGATGGCGGCGGCCGTGATGCCGGACACGATCAGGATCCCGAACCCGCGGACCCCGACTGTCAGCCGCGCGTACGAGGTCATCAGGGAAGCAAAGCCACGCCCCACCGCGTCGATACCAGGAAGCGGTGTCACCGACAGCTTTGCCTTTCCGCCACCGAGCAGTTTTGCGCATAGGGCGGGGACCACCGTCACAGCAACGACCAGCGACAACATCACTGAGACCGAGATGGCGACCGCGATGTCGCGGAAGAGTTGCCCTGCCTCCAGTTCCATTACCAGGATCGGGATGAAGACCATGACCGTCGTCAGTGCAGAGACCAGGATCGCCCCCCAGACCTGCCGCGCGCCTTCGTAGGCGGCATCCTTGGGGGGCCTGCCCTGCTGACGCAGTCGGTAGATGTTCTCGAGCACCACGATCGCGGCGTCGACCACCATGCCGACGGCAAAGGCAATTCCTGCCAACGAGATCACGTTCAACGTTCGGCCCATAGCGGCCATCGCCACGAAGCTCGCAATGATCGAGACGGGGATTGCGACCGACACGACGAGGGTCGCCCGCCCGGACCTCAGAAACAGCAGAAGTACGCCCGCTGCCAGCAAACCGCCGATCCAGATGTTCTGGATCACGAGGTCGATGGCCCCGTCGATATAGATTGTCTCGTCGTAGACTTGTTCGAACGTCAAGCCCTCGCGCGCGAGAGGACCTTCGGCCAGTTCCTTGATGGTCGCGCGCACGCCCTCCATTGTCTCGATCACGTTCGCGCCGGTCTCCCGCACAGCGTTCACCGCGATTGCGGGCTCTCCCATGTGCCGGATGCGCGCGACCGGGTCGCCATAGCCGAAACTCACCTTGGCCACGTCGCTGACGAAGACGCGCCCTTGGGAACCACCGTCGCTCCGTAGGACCACGGCGCGGATCGCCTCGACCGTGTTCAGCTCCCCTTCGGCACGCACGACATAGCGGCGCTTGCCCTCATCGACGTCCCCGGCGGAGAGCGAGATGTTTTCTGACCTCAGACGCGAGACGACCTCGGGGATTGTCAGGCGGTACGCCGCCAGTCGCTCGGGGTCGACGAGCACCTGCAACTCTCGCGAGACCCCGCCGTAGACATTGATCCCGGCGACGCCCTCTACCCGTTCCAGCTTGGATTGTATGACGTCCTCGGCGAAATCGCCGTAGGTCGCCATGTCGCGGTCGTTGCCTGGGGCGCGCTTGAGGATGATCCACGCGATTGGGTTATCGTCCGAGCCCGACGTCTCGAGCGTCGGTTCGTCCGCCTCTGCGGGGTAGCTGCCAACGCGGTCCAGCCGGTTGGCGACCAGAAGCAGCGCACGATCCATATTCGTGCCGATTGCGAACTCGAGCGTGACGGTCGCACTGCCGGTTTCAGCGCGGGAGACGATGCTTTCCAGCCCGACGAGCCCCTTGAGCACATCTTCCTGTTCGTTGACGATCTCGCGCTCGACCTCTGCGGGCGCCGCACCGGACCACGTCGTTCGGATCTCGATCACGGGTTTGCGGACATCCGGGATCAGCTGGATCGGGATTTGGGTCAGTGCCAAGGCGCCGAACATGACCGCCATCAGCACGGCGGCGATGACCGCGATCGGACGCTCGATAGCGATGCGGATCGGGTCCATATCAGCCTCCTGCGGGGCTTGCGTTGACAGGCTGACCGGGGCGCAATCGTTCGTTCCCGCGCACCACGACCTGGTCTCCAGGGGCCACGCCGTTCAACACCTCCATGCGGTCACCGGCGGCCTGACCGATCTGGATCGGCCGCGGTTCGGCGGCGTCTTCCACAACGACGAAGACCATCCAGCCTCCGCCACGGCCTTGCACCAGTGCATCCTTCGGTACGGTGACGACTTCCCGCGGGGCGCTTGTGGGAATCTCCAGGATCAAAGATGCACCGACCGCGACAAGCAAGGGATCGATCGCGCTGGTATCGAGCGAGAACCTGACGGGCCGCGTCCGTGTCGATATCGTCTCGACCGGCAGAACGACCCGCACCTGTGCGGTCGCCTGATTACCATCGCCGACGCGCACGGTCACCTCGGTGCCCGGCGAAAGACCCTGCACGAGCTCCACGGGGACATCAGCCTCGATCTCAAGCCGCTGGACGTCCAGCAGCTTGGCAACGGGCTCGCCCAGGTTCACGTATTGCCCGGGCTGCGCCATGCGCTCGACCACGATCCCGGTGAATGGGGCAAGGATCATGGCGTTTTCCAGATCGTATTCGACACGCGCCATCCGCGCCTCTGCCGCACCCACCGACGCCGCCGCGACCGTAAGGCGTCCGCGTGCCTGCGCGACCTCCTGAACCCGGTCGTCGAAAATGCCTTGCTGGAACGCCGTCGATCCCTTCAGCCGCTCTTGACGCGCAAGGACCTGTTCGGCCAGTGCGACGCTTGCCTCAGCCGCCAGGATTCCCGCCTGCGCGACGGCAAGCTCGGCCTCTGCGGTTCGAAGCTCGATCTCTGCGATCCGTGTCTCAAGCTGCACCAGAGGATCTCCGGTCGAGACGATGTCGCCAATTTCGAACAACACATTCTCGGCGACCCCGCCCCGACGCGCCGCGACGTCGGCCTGAACTGAAGCAACAAGCTGGCCCAGGACCGGCGACGTATCGGCGATTGCGCGCAGCTCCACGTCCTCGACAAGGACAGACGCCGCACGTCCCTGAGCATCCGCACTGTTGTGGGGGCTGATCAAAACCGCTGCGAGCGCAGCCACCACGTATCCTAGGCACCGCATCGCCGGTATCTTCCTCGCACTATCGCCGTTCGCCGGGATGGCAATTGCTTCTTGCCAAACGAGGCGATCAGCCAGCCAGATTGCTCGCCTGACTTGCGGAAAGCAAATCATCGCGCGTGCTTACTAACTTAGCACAGCGGCCGCGGTAGAAAAGATGGGGACGTCGATCAGATCGCACAATCAGGTGAATTCTCAATCGAGTCCGCGGCGTTGCCTCGAGGCATCGCAATTGGCTTGTTCGTGATCACTGCCGGTTGCTTTCGGGGTATGTACCAAACTGGCATCCGGATCGCGTCAAGCCGGGACAGCTTGGCCACCACGTCCACGGTCTACTCCGCAGCGCCTCTCAGTTGGCTGTACTCGGCGATGATCTCGTCCGCCCTGGCAATCACACGCTTGATGTTGCGGGCGGCCTGGCGGATGCGGTGTTCGTTCTCGACCAGACCGAGGCGCACGTAGCCTTCGCCATACTCCCCGAAGCCGACACCGGGGGAGACCGCGACCTCCGCCTCGCGCAGCAGGATCTTGGAGAACTCCATGGAGCCGAGCATCTGGAACGCGTCTGGCACCGGCGCCCAGGCGAACATCGTGGCGGGCGGGGGTGGCACGTCCCAGCCCGCGCGGCCGAAGCTTTCGACCAGGGTGTCGCGGCGGGCCTTGTAGGTCGCCCGGATCTCGTCGATGCAATCGGTGGGCCCGTTCAGAGCCGATGCCGCCGCCACCTGCACCGGGGTGAAGGCCCCGTAATCCAAGTACGACTTGATCCGGGTGAGCGCATCGATCAGGCGCTGGTTGCCCACGGCAAACCCCATCCGCCAGCCGGGCATCGAGAACGTCTTGGACAGCGAGGTGAACTCTACCGCGCATTCCATGGCACCCGGGACCTGCAGGATCGAAGGTGGCGGGGTGTCGTCGAAGTAGATTTCGGCATAGGCGAGGTCCGACAGCACCCAGATATGGTGTTTGCGCGCCAGCACGATGAGCTCGCGGTAGAAGTCCAGATCACAGACCTGCGCCGTCGGGTTCGAGGGGAACGAGACGATCAGCGCAACCGGCGCCGGCATGGAGTGGTGGATCGCCCGGTCGACAGCCCTGAGATAGGTCTCCGGATCGAACTGCCCGTCCGTCAGCGTCGGGATATGACGTAGCGCCGCGCCGGCGATCATGAAACCGTAGGGGTGGATCGGATAGCTGGGGGAGGGCACCAGCATCGTATCCCCCGGCGCCGTGATCGCCATTGCGAGGTTGGCCAGTCCCTCCTTCGATCCCAGCGTCGCACAGACCTGGGTCTCGGGATCGATCTCCACCCCGAAGCGCCGCGCATAGTAGCCTGCTTGCGCCCGGCGCAGCCCGGGGATGCCCTTCGAGGAGGAGTAGCGATGGGTGCGGGGTTTTCGCACCGTCTCGATCAGCTTCTCGACGATATGGGGCGGCGTATCCATGTCCGGATTGCCCATGCCGAAGTCGATGATGTCCCGGCCCTCGGCCCGGAAGGCGGCCTTCAGGCGATTGACCTCGGCGAAGACGTATGGCGGCAGTCGCTTGATGCGGTAGAACTCGGATGGATCGGGCATCGGCGCAATCTCCTGCATGATCGCGGGGTGTATAGGAGCGCCCAACTGCTGCTGCTACCCGGTTTTTTGCGCAGGACGCACAGGGTCTATTGGCGTTGCAGTTGGGCCTGCCGGAGCAGCCGCGCGCGTTCGGCATCGGAGATCACGGGTTCCTGGGCATCGCGGCGGCGGATGTCGGCGACGATCGCCTGCACCGACAGATCTTGCTGGGCGGCAACGCCCTCAGCGGGATCTGGGACGGCCGCCGTGTACGTCCCGACCGGCGGCGCGGACGGCACGTCGACCAGCCGCGGCCACGGCGCCTCTGCTGTCCCCGGCTTCTCCGGCAAGTCGTAGCGCCCGAACAACTCGACCGTCCCGCAGCCCGCCAGCGCAAGACACAGCGCCAGCATCCCGGCGCGGCCCGCGACCAATTGTGCAGTGCAACATGACCGTCTTGTATGCAATGCCACGCTCCGCAAGACAGTGTCGTATCCAGCAGCTATGCTGCCCCAGAACGACAGGTTAGCGGCATCGCACGCTGGGCGCCAGACCCAGACCGGCCGCAGGAGGAGAGAGATGACGGAGCAGCTGCCCCTCGCCGAACGGATGAGCGCCATGATGGAGCGGTCCGCGAAACTCTGGGCCGAAAGCCTGGACAGGTCGGTCGATGGCGCGGGCAAACGGCTGAAACCCGATCCGCTGAACACGGCGCCCGCACTGTCCAAGGTCTACATGGACTTCTGGGACAATCCCGAGAAGGCCTACAAGGCGGCGAGCGCATTCTGGACCCAGCAGGCCGAGCTCTGGACCCGCGCGACCAGGCGCGCGCTGGGCGACGAGGTGAGTCCGCTGATCGAACCTGCACGCGGCGACCGTCGCTTCAAGGCGGATGAGTGGTCCAGCAATCCGGTCTTCGACTACCTCAAGCAATCGTACTTGCTCTCGTCACAATGGCTGCAGGACCAGCTGGACGACGCACAGGGTTTGGACGAACAGGAACGCCGGAAGCTCAATCTACTGGCGCGCAACTTCATTGAAGCGTTGTCTCCGTCGAACTTCGCGGCAACCAATCCCGAGGTCATTCGAACGACGCTGGCCGAGGAAGGCGACAACCTCGTGCGCGGGCTCGAGAACCTGACTAGGGATCTCGAACGCGGTCACGGCAACCTGCTCATCCAGCAGACCGACATGTCGGCGTTCGCCGTCGGCGATAACATGGCGATCAGCCCCGGCAAGGTTGTGTTCCAGAACAGGCTCTTTCAGCTGCTGCAGTTTTCACCCAAGACCGAAGACGTGCACGCAACCCCGCTGCTCTTCGTGCCGCCCTGGATCAACAAGTTCTACATCCTCGACCTCAACGAGAAGAAGTCGATGATCAAATGGCTGGTCGAGCAGGGTCACACGGTCTTCCTCGTTTCCTGGGTCAATCCGCGTGACGAGCATCGCGACGAGACCTGGGAGACTTACATGGCAGATGGCGTTCTGAGCGCCATCGCCCGGGTGCTGGAGGAGACACGCGAGCCCCAGCTCAACATCGTCGGCTACTGCATCGGGGGCACGATGCTGGGCACAGTCTTGGCCTGGATGGCCGCGCAAGGCGACAACCGGGTCAGATCGGCGACGTTCTTCACGGCGCAACTGGACTTCTCGGACGCTGGGGAGTTGCAGGCCTTTGTGGATGACGAGGTGATCGACACCATCGCCCAGGCGTCGGAGGACCATGGCTATCTTGCCGCCGAGAACATGTTCGGGGCTTTCAACTCGCTCCGGGCGAACGATCTGATCTGGTCCTTCGTGGTCAACAACTACCTGATGGGGAAGGAGAACTTTCCCTTCGATCTGCTGTTCTGGAACTCGGATTCCACCTGCATGCCCGGGAAGGTTCACACCTTCTATCTTGACACCTTCTACAACCACAATCTGCTGGCCGAAGGCCGGCTGAAGCTTTTGGGTGAGGTACTCGACACCAAGCAGATCAAGGTGCCCGCCTACCATGTCGCCGCCAAGGAAGATCACATCGCGCCCCCCGACAGCGCCTATCGCGCTGCCAAGATGCTGGGGTCGCGCAGCCAACGCTTCATCCTTGCGGGATCGGGGCATATCGCGGGCGTCGTGAATCCGCCCATCATGGAGAAGTACCAGTACTGGACCAAGACCGGGATCAAGGAGTCCGATCTCGAGACATGGCGCGACGGCACGGTCGAGACGCCCGGATCCTGGTGGCCGGATTGGGACAAATGGCTGGCCAAGCACTCGAAGACCAAGGTTCCCGCGCGTGAGCCAGGGGCGGTTCTGGGCGCCATCGAGAATGCGCCGGGCAGCTACGTTCGCGAGAGGTCGGACCAGCGCTGAACTCGCTGACCCGGCGATTGCGGCGCTGCTTCGAATGCGAGACGATGGGTCAAGGTGTGATTCCATGGGGTGCCATGCGCTGGCTCGCTGTTCTTTTGCTGCTGTGCGGATTTGCCGTTTCGATTGGATCCGCACGGGCGCAGGAATGCGACTTCGACGGGCTCGACGGAACCTGCCAGGTCAAGGATGGTCACTACCGGATCGCAAAGCCGCCGGGCGCGGGCCCATACCCGGCGGTCATCTATTTGTACGGATCGACAGGTAACAGCCGCAGGGTGATCGAACATGACCGATTGGTCAGGGCGATCACCGACCGTGGATATGCCCTGGTCGTTCCGATCGCGCTGGAC
>JBCCDA010000092.1:0-17725 GCA_039033215.1 Pseudomonadota bacterium
AACATGACCACGTCGGCGTCCTGCTCGATAGAGCCAGATTCGCGCAGGTCCGAGAGCTGTGGACGTTTGTCCTCCCTGTCCTCGACTTTCCGGCTGAGCTGCGACAGCGCGATCACCGGGATCTCCAGCTCCTTCGCGATCGCCTTGAGGCCTTGGCTGATCTCGGAGACCTCGTTCACGCGGCCCTGATCCTTGGAGGAGGCGGGGCGGACGAGTTGCAGGTAGTCGATGACCAGAGCATCCAGGCCGAATTGCCGCTTCAGCCGACGCGCGCGGGCCGCAACCTGCGCGATCGACAGCGCCGCTGTATCGTCAATGTAGAGGGGAATACGTTCAAGTTCGCGCGCGACCTCGAGGAACCGGCGAAAGTCGTCTTCCGACAGCTTGCCGGACAGAAGCTCGTGGCTCTTGATCCGGCTCTCGGCGGCAAGGATCCGGTTGGCCAGCTGTTCGGATGACATCTCGAGCGAGAAGAAGCCGATCACGCCGCCATCGACGGTTCCCTCGCCGCCATCCGGTTTCGTGCCCTTCCGGTGCTTCTTCGCGATATTGAACGCGATGTTGGTCGCAAGCGCCGTCTTGCCCATGGAAGGACGCCCGGCCAGGATCAGCAGGTCCGACGGCCGGAAGCCACCCAGTTTGTAGTCGAGCTCGTTCAGGCCCGAGGAAATCCCCGCCAGCCCGCCACCCCGCTGGAAGGCAGCATTGACCATGTTCGCCGCGTCTTCGGCCGCGCGCGCGAAGGTAACGAACCCGCCTTCGTACTTGCCCTTCTCCGCAAGCGTATAGAGCTGCTGCTCCGCTTCGGTGATCTGGTCGGGCGGCTCGGAATCCTCGGCGAAGTCGGCAGCGCGGTACTGGATCTCCTCGCCGATGCGGATCAGATCGCGGCGCATGGCAAGGTCACGAATCGCCTGCGCGTAATCCCGGGCGCCCGCGATCGACACGGCCGCCCCCGCGAGGCGCGCCAGATAGTCAGTGCCGCCAAGCTCGGCCAGCCCTTCGTCGTCAGCCAGGAACGGTTTCAGCGCGACAGGATCGGCACGGCTGCCCCGCTGGATACGCTGAGCCGCACACTGGAAGATCCGCCCGTGGACGGGATCGAAGAAGTGGTGCTGCTCGACGATCGCGGCGACGCGGTCAAAGATCTCGTTGTTCAACAGAAGCGCACCCAGCAGCGCCTGCTCGG
The DNA here is from genome assembly GCA_039033215.1 of Pseudomonadota bacterium. Lineage (GTDB taxonomy): Bacteria > Pseudomonadota > Alphaproteobacteria > Rhodobacterales > Rhodobacteraceae > Thermohalobaculum. Next base: position 1,190 of record JBCCDA010000092.1, read on the forward strand.
CGTCAATGTTGTGGGGCGCAAGCCGTTGCTCCGGCGGCGCACTGCCGTCTGCCATCGAGGTCCCTCCTGTTCTGCCCTGGGAACCGGGACTAGATGTTCCGCAGGCTGCTCGGAAGGGCACCATATCATGGATTACGGGGATAAGAACGGGGATAAATGGCAAGTCCCTGAAACCGCACAACAGTTTTCTGTGGACCGAACGGGGGATATCGCGTGTGCTGATTTCATGACGTCGAAAGAGCGTCGCGGGAGGGAATCATGACCGATAGAATCGCCGTTGTGACCGGAGGGACAAGCGGCATCGGCGCCGCCAGTGCGGCCGCGCTGAGGGCGGGAGGCTGGCACGTCATCGTCACCGGGCTGACTGACGCGGAGATGGCCGCCGCTGGCCCCGATGCCGTTAAGCTGGATGTGCGCGACACGCGCGCCGCCGACGCGTTCTTCGCGCAGTTCGACATGCTCCATGGTCTGGTCAACGCCGCTGGCATCGCCGGGGCCGGGCAGGACCAGACGGACATCTCGGTCTTCGAGCAGGTGATCGACGTGAACCTCACGGGGACCATGCGCTGCATGTCGGCGGCTCACCCGGCGTTGGCAGCGGGCAGCGGTGCGATCGTCAACATCGCATCGATCATGGGATATGTCTCGACCCCCGACGCACCAGCTTATGCGGCGTCAAAGGCCGGGATCGTGAATCTGACCCGGGCGCTGGGCAGTCGCTGGGCCGCGGACGGCATCCGGGTCAACGCGGTGGCGCCGGGCTATATCGAGACGCCGATGACCGCCCATGTGCAGGGCGATACCGAGCGGGGTGGCGAGATCGTCGCGCGCACAGCATTGGGTCGCTTCGGACGACCGGAAGAAGTTGCCGCTCTCATCGTCTGGCTGTTGTCGGAAGAGGCCAGTTTCGTGACCGGTTCAACTCATCTCGTGGATGGTGGCTACACCGCCACCTAACCCGCCGCCACGACCGCCGTGCCGATCATCGAGTCGCGGTTCACGATCGCGGCCAGTTGTTCCTCGGACCAGCCTTCGGTTCCTTCAGGCCGCCGCGGCAGCACCAGGTACCGCATGTCCGCGGTCGAATCGTGGACCCGGACCTGTACACTGTCCGGCAGATCCACCCCGAACTCGGACAGCACCTTGCGCGGTTCCTTCACGGCGCGGGAACGGTAGGCGCGGGTTTTATACCAATCAGGCGGCAGGCCCAGCAGCGCACGCGGGTAGCACGAGCACAGCGTGCACACGATCACATTGTGCACATCCTTTGTGTTCTCGACCACGACGAGCTTCATGATGTCGGCTTGGAATCCCAACTCCTGCATCGCCTTCGAGCCATCTGCCAGCAGACGCGCCTTGTATTCAGGATCGGTCCAGGCCCGGGCAACGACCTTGGCGCCGTCCGCGGGGGAGCGGCGATCCATCGCTTCGATCTGTGTCTGGATCTCGGCCGGTGTGGTGATCCCCTTGTCCACCAACAGCTCGCGGACCGCGATCTCCATAGTCTGCCAATAGGTCAACGGCCCGTCATTGTCCTGGCGATACGGATGGCCCGAAGGCGACATGTGGTCGTGGTGGTCATGGGGCATCAGACAGGCTCCAACCAGTGTTCGAAGATCTCGGCGTCTATGGTGTCGTCACGGCGTTCGGTCTCGTCGCCCCAGACTTCGGTCATGGTAAACCGCACGCGGTAGAGAGGGACAGGCGATGACACGCGCCCGTAGGCGAGCTCTTCGGGGTTTTCGAACGCCCCGCAGATCCGCTCAATCACGCCGGTCTTGCCACGCAGGTACCATGGTGTCCGGATGTGGCCGGGGGCGGCACCCTTGCGGACGCGCACGGTCTGCCCTGGCGACAGCTGCGGATTCCCGGGGGCATACGGTGGTGGGAATGGGAGGGGCTCGACAGTGGGCAGGCTCACTTCTGCACCTCTCCGTACGTGGTGCCACGCGCCTTGATCTCTTCCATCTTGGCGTTCAGTTCGTCGGTCGTGAAGACGCCCTCGGCCATGAGATTCTGGCAGGTCGCCAGCATCCAGCGCTCGTAGTAGGTCATGGTCTCGAAGGCTTCCTCGCCCATGTCCTCGAGCGCTCGACGCAACCCGTCCACCGTGAAGAAACCGTTGTCTGCCGAGATCTGGCGGATCGCGTCAACGCGCTTCTCCCAGATCGCGTAGTCGTGTTCATGTGACTCGATCGGGCCGGCTTCGCGCCCGCCCATGTCGTGCCAGCGCCTGCCTGTCGGTGTTGTATCGTGTGCCATACGCCGAAGGTAGCGGCCTCTACCGTTGTCGCCAAGTCCGAATGCACTGATGCCAAACCCTTGATTGGGAAGCTCGCCGATAGCGCGCTATGTTCCACATCGGAGAACTTGAGAAACGGGAGGAAAACATGCTCAAACACATCACCGCTGCCGTTGCAGCCATCGTGATTGCCGGTTCCGCGAGCGCGGGCGAGACGCCGGCGCCGGAAGGGGCCGCGGTCTACTTCATCGGCCTCGAGGACGGCGCGACCGTCTCGAACCCTGTGACCATCCGCTTCGGCCTTGCCGGGATGGGTGTCGCCCCGGCGGGACATGACCAGAAAAAGACGGGCCACCACCACCTCATCATCAACGAGGCGATCGAGGGGGAGGAACTGGACTACCCGATCCCGGCTGACGACAATCACATCCACTTTGGCGGCGGCCAGACGGAGGTTACGTTGGATCTGCCCGCCGGCACCCATACGCTGCAACTGGTCCTGGGTGACTGGAGCCACATTCCGCACAATCCGCCCGTGATGTCGGATCGGATCACCGTAACCGTCGAATAGCGCGCGTTGGCCGGGCGGGCCATGCGCCCGCCCTAGCTCTTCGTGAACGCGACGAGCCGGTTGTTCGATGGCATCATGGTCACGGCCGGTTCCGAGAGCCCTGCATCGGCGGCCAGCGCGGCTACGTCGCCGAGATCGCGGATGCCCCACGCGGGATCCTGGGCCCGGAGACTTGCGTCGAAACGGGCGTTGCCGCCGCCGGTATGCGCGCCGTCTTCCTTGAAAGGACCGTAGAAGACCAACAGTCCGCCGGGCGAGAGGGCGTTTGCCGCACCGCGAACGATGCCCTTCGTGACCACCCAGGGGGTGATGTGAATCACGTTGAGCGAGATCACCATCTCCAGCGGGCCGAGTAGTGGCCAGTCTTCTGCAGCATCCAACCAGATCGGGGGCCTAAGGTTTTGGTACCCGGACTGGGCGACCCATGCCCGGATGCTGTCCAACTGTTGCTCGAACGGGTCAGACGGCTGCCACTCCAACGTCGAGAACAGACCAGCCCAGCCGGCCACGTGCTGGCCGGTACCCGAACCCACCTCAAGGACCAGCCCGGACCGTCCGGCCAACAATGGCTTCAGCGCGTCCAGAATTGGACCTGCGTTGCGCCCGGCGGAGGGCGAGGTCAGCCGTCCGTCCATCTCAGAGCCGATGTCATCTGTCGAGAGATGGGGTTCCTGACCTTGCGCTCGATCCTGTTCGCCAGTCATTGGCGCCTACCCCGTTTCAAAAATTACAAAGGCCCCGGGGCCTGACCCGGAGCCCTGACTGGCTCGCGCCAGAATCGTGTTGGTGCAGAGCCTCAGGCCCGGACGGGTGCCGCCACCATGACCATCTGCCGACCTTCCATCTTGGGCATTGCCTCGATCTTGCCGAGCCCCTCGATATCGCCCGCGATCTTCTGCAGGAGGTCACGGCCAATCTCCTGGTGCGCCATCTCGCGCCCACGGAACCGAAGCGTCACCTTCACCTTGTCACCGCCTTCGAGGAACTTCGTGACGTTCCTCATCTTCACGTCGTAGTCGTGTGAGTCGATGTTGGGACGGAACTTGACTTCCTTGACCTCGATGACCTTCTGTTTCTTCTTGGCCTCGTTAGCCTTTTTCTGCGTCTCATACTTGAACTTGCCGAAGTCCATGATCTTGCAGACAGGCGGATCCGCGTTCGGAGAGATCTCGACCAGATCCAGGCCCGCGTCCTCGGCCATGCCCATGGCTCTTCGCGGATCGACAACACCGTGGTTGTTGCCTTCGTGATCGATGAGACGGATTTCCGATGATCGGATCATGCCGTTGACGCGTGGTCCCGTATCGCGTTGGGGTGGCGCGTGGTGAGGTCTTCTGGCGATGGGTCACTCTCCATGGTTGCTTGCCGGGCGAGCCGGCGGCGGTCATATCAAAGGTGCGGCCGACGAGCGACAACGCACCGTATATAGCGAAGACGTCGGTCGAGGGAAAGATGCTGCGGTAGAGCAGTCACAGGGTTTCGATGCCAATCGAGGCTCACAAACACCGGTGAATTGCGCTGGCCGTTTCTAACGGTTTCGCCTGGCGTCAGAACCCAAAGGGTGGATGGTCGGGTCAGTCCTCCGGAGGCGAGCCCCAAGCGGCAGTCGGTCAATTCTCGTCGAGCGAGGGGTCGGAGGCGGGGTTACCTGGTGCCAGAAGCATCACGGTCGGTTTCGACGGCAAGGTCGCATAGGACAGCGTCACGGTCGCTGTCCCCGGCAAGTCGATCGCGAACTCGTCCGACATCCCCTCCAGAAACACTTGCATCGAGTAGGTGCTGAACGCGTGCATGGGCAGAACCACCTGAGCCTTCAGGGTCTTGAGGAGGTCAATCATGCTAGGCAAATCAAGGGTATAGGTCCCGTCTACCGGGGCCATGACGACGTCCAGTCGCCCCAGCTTGGCGTAGTGCATCTCAGTCAGCGGGTGATGGAGATGGCCAAGGTGCCCGATGCAGAGATCTGCGACCTCGAAGACGAAGATCGAGTTGCCGTCGGCCTCGGGTTCGCCCCAGCCGCGGATGTCCGTCGTCACGTTGCGCACCGTCACATCCCGCACGCGAAGCCGGTACTCCGCGGGGCCCTTGCCATCGTGGTTCCACCCGCGCAGCACGTAAGAGATCTGCGGATCGGGGTTCGCGGTCCAGTGGGTCGAATGCGCATGGTTCATGGTCACGATGTCGGGGATGATCGCCTCACCCTCGGCCGTGCGCCCGGCGGTGCCGAAGAAATCTGTAGCAATAACAACGCCTTCCTCGGTCTCGATCCGGAACGTCGAATGGGCGACATAGGTGATCGTGACCGCCCGCGGGTCCGCACTGACATGCCCGAAGTTGGCATACTGCACCCCAATGCCATCGCGCCGAAGGTCCTCGACAAAGGCATAACAGCTGCTGGCGAAGGCCGGGACGGGCAGCAGGATGGCGACGAGGGCGGCGGCGATCAGGCGCATCTGCGGTCTCCCTGTTGGTCTCGCCGAAAGGTAGATCGCAGGCCCGGGTTGTCACGGTCGGGATGTGCCCGAGAGAGAATGGAAAATGTTCCAGTTCACCCGCCTCAGCCCGCCTTGCGCCGGGATTCAACCCGTATTGCAGGCGTATTGCATCTGTATTGCAGGCGTATTGCTCGCGTATTGCAGCTGTATGTACAGAAAGTCGATGGGTTAACGCCGCGGGCTCTGACAGCTACCCTCTTCATCTGGCCTAAAATACCTCGGGAGCGCGAGGGCAGCGCCCTCGCCTGCGACGATCCCTCGGGACAGCAGGTCACTGTCCGCTCAGGCAGGCTCCACCTCGGGTGACCTCGCCACCCGAAGATCCGGCGGTGTCGCTTCTTCTCTGAGCGCCGCGATCGCCTCGTCCAGCGACACGACTTTCTGACCCTTCTCGCCCAGACGCCGGACGGACACCGTCCCTGCCTCGACCTCCTGCCGCCCGATGGCCAGGATCGCAGGGACGTGGGCATCGGAGTGTTCGCGGACCTTGTAGTTGATCTTCTCGTTCCGGGCATCGAGCGCCACCCGAAGTCCGGCGGCGCGAAGCTTCTCGATGATCTCGGCGCCGTAAGCATCCGCGTCCGAGACGATGGTGCAGACAACCGCCTGAACCGGCGCGAGCCAGAGAGGGAAGCGCCCCGAGTAGTTCTCGATCAGGATGCCCATGAACCGCTCGAAACTCCCCAGGATCGCCCGGTGCATCATCACGGGCCGTTTCTTCGATCCGTCGGGGGCCACATACTCGGCCTCCAGACGTTCGGGCAGGTTGAAATCCGCCTGAAAGGTGCCGCACTGCCATTCCCGCCCGATCGCGTCCGTCAGCTTGAAGTCGAGCTTGGGGCCGTAGAACGCGCCCTCGCCCGGGTCGATCTCGTAGTCGTTGGTGACCTTCTGCACGGCACGTTCCAGCGCCCCTTCGGCCTTGTCCCAGATCTCGTCCGAGCCGACGCGCTGTTCCGGGCGGGTCGAGAACTTGATGTCGAAGCTGGCGAAGCCGAAGTCGCGGTAGACCGACGACAGAAGCTCGATGAAGCGCGCGGTCTCGTCCTCGATCTGGTCTTCGGTGCAGAAGATATGGGCGTCATCCTGCACGAAGCCGCGGACCCGCATCAGACCATGCATCGACCCCGAGCTCTCGTAGCGGTGGCACGACCCGAACTCGGCCAGGCGCAGCGGCAGATCGCGGTAGGACTTCAGCCCGTTGTTGTAGATCTGCACGTGGCAGGGGCAGTTCATGGGCTTGAGCGCGTTGGTCCGCTTCTCGTTGGCATGTTCCCCCGCACCCGACGATTCGTCGATCTCGGTGATGAACATGTTCTCGCGGTACTTGTCCCAGTGGCCCGAGGCTTCCCAGAGCTTGCGGTCGACCACTTGCGGCGTCCTGATTTCGCGATAGCCGGCGGCGTCCAGCCGGCGGCGCATGTAGTCTTCCATGGCACGGTAGATCGACCAGCCGTTGGGGTGCCAGAAGACCATGCCGGGCGCCTCTTCCTGCAGATGGAAGAGCTCCATCTCCTTCCCGATGCGGCGGTGGTCGCGCTTCGCGGCCTCCTCGAGCATTGTGAGGTGGGCCTTGAGGTCTTCCCTGGTCTTGAACGCGACCCCGTAGATCCGCTGGAGCATCTTGTTGCGGCTATCGCCGCGCCAGTAGGCGCCTGCCACCGACATCAGCTTGAACGCATCCGCGGGCACCTGACCGGTGTGCGCCAGGTGCGGCCCTCGGCAGAGATCCTGCCAGTGCCCGTGCCAGTACATCCGGATCGATTCCCCTGCCGGGATCGCCTGGACGAGTTCGACCTTGTAGGGCTCCTTCGTGCCCTCGTAGTGCGCGATGGCCCTGTCGCGGTCCCAGGTTTCCGTGCGCACGGGGTCCCGGGCGGCGATGATCGAGCGCATCCTCGATTCGATGGTCGCGAGGTCGTCTTCGGTGAACGGCTCATCCCGGTCGAAGTCGTAGTACCAGCCGTTCTGGATGACCGGACCGATGGTGACGTTCACGTCGGGCCAGATTTCCTGGACGGCGCGGGCCATGATATGCGCGCAATCGTGGCGGATGAGCTCGAGCACCGCATCGCGTTCGGCACCGTCCTTTGCAGTGACGATAGCAAGGCTGGTGTCTTTCTCGATTGGCACGGAGAGGTCCGCGAGGTCGCCGTCGATCCGGCAGGCCAGCGCCGCCTTGCCGAGGCTCTTGGAGATGTCCGTTGCCACCTCGGCCCCCGTCGTGCCGGCGGGATAGCTCCGCACGGCGCCGTCGGGAAGGGTGATGTGGATCATCTCGGTCATTGTTTTGTTGTCCCAGTAGGGTGGAAAGGTTGCGGCACCAAGCCGCCGGGGCACCCGGGTGTCAAGTGTGGCGTTGCTGAAAACGACACCCGCGGGCCGTCCGTGACTGCCGGGCGACGCTCCACCGCCGGGTTTGCGCACCGCTCAGCGCATTTTCGGCGCGCCGATCGAGACGCTGGTGTCGCGGCGCTGACCGCTGCGGTGGTTTTTTCGCGGTGGCCCGCCGGAGTGACAGTTGGGCAGCGTTAACACTTAAGCGGAGGGCGTTGTCCCTTCGTGGCGCGGCGGCATCCCCCTCCCGACGCGCTTGGCCCCTCCCCTCCCCGGTGGAGGGGCCATCCCTACCCGATGCCCCTCAATCCGGTGTTCCTGCCGCCGATGCGATGTCGGCGCGCGCCACCGCCGTCGCCTTGAAGACGGCGAAGCAGGTGCTGCCCTGCGTGAGTTCTAGCTCCCGCAGGGATCGGCGGGTCACACGGGCCAGGAGACGTTCCTCCCCCACCTGCAGGACCAGCACCGCACCGGGCCCCGCCCCTTCGCGGATGGCAGCGACGCGTGCTGGCAGCACGTTCAGGGCGCTGAGCCCTTCCGGTTTTGTCCTCGCCACGGTGATCTCGTGCGCGGAGATGCGCAACCTCAGCCACGTCCCCGGCGCCGCTTCGATCTTGGGAAGCCAGATCGGCCCCACGCCGACGGCCAGTTCCGTCAGCCAGTCCGCTGTATCATGACTGACCACCCGCGCGTCGAGAACGGCGCCGGCCTCGCGCACGCCCAGCGCCGGGACGCTGTCGGGATCGGCCAGGATGTCGCGCGCGGGGCCCGAGCGCACGACATGGCCGTGCTCCATCGCCACGACCGTCGTCGCCAGCCGTGCCACTTCCGAGACGTCGTGGCTGACGTAGAGGATCGGCACAGCCTCGGCGTCCCGCAATCGTTCGAGATAGGGGATGATCTCGGCCTTGCGCGGGCCGTCCAGTGACGCGAGCGGCTCATCCATCAGGAGCAGGCGGGGCTCGGCCAGTAGCGCACGGCCAATGGCCACACGCTGACGCTCACCCCCGGACAGGGCGCCTGGACGGCGGTGCAGGAGCGCCCCCAATCCCAGCAGGTCGATCACGTCCGCGGGGTTGCGTCCCCGCGCCCGGGCGAAGAAACGCCCGAACAGGAGGTTCTGCCGCACCGTCATGTGGGGAAAGAGGCGCGCATCCTGGAAGACGTAGCCGATGCGCCGCCGATGGCGGGCGATGTCCACCCCGGAGGTCGTGTCCAGAAGCGTGCTTCCCGCCGTGACGATCTGCCCGGCGTCCGGCCGCAACAGTCCGGCGATGGCGTTGACCACCGTTGTCTTGCCGGAGCCCGAGTGCCCGAACAGCGCCGTCACCCCGTCCGGCGCCTCGAACGCCACATCCAGCGCAAACCCCGGAAACGTGTGGCGTATGGCGACCAAGAGGCTCATCGGCCGGCGATCTGCTTTGCGACGCGCTGGGCGACGACCTCGGACACCAGAAGCGCGCCGATGGCGATGGCAACGGAGACGAGGACGAGCCGCATGGCAGCATCCTCCGCCCCCGGGACCTGGAGGAAGGCATAGATCGCCGACGGCACGGTCTGCGTCTGGCCCGGGATGTTCGAGACGAAGGTGATCGTGGCCCCGAACTCGCCCATCGCCTTGGCGAAGGCCAGCACCGTTCCGGCCACGATTCCGGGCAGGATCAGCGGCAAGGTCACGACCGAGAACGTCCAGAACCGCGACGCGCCGAGCGTGCCCGCCGCCTCTTCCAGTCGCGGGTCCACCGCCTCGATCGACAGACGGATCGCCCGCACCATCAGCGGGAACGACATGATCGCAGCGGCGAGGGCCGCGCCCTCCCACCGGAAGGCCACCGTGATCCCGACCTCGGCCAGAAGCCGGCCAAGAGGACCCTGCGTCCCGAAGCTGAGGAGCAGCAGATAGCCGGTGACGACCGGCGGCAGGATCAGGGGCAGATGCACAAGGCCGTTCAGCACGCCGCGCCCCGGGAACCGCCATCGCGCAAGGGCATAGGCCACAAGGACCCCGAGCGGCAGGCTGAGAATCGTCGCCCAGAGCGAGACCTGGAGCGACAGACGCACGGCTTGCCATTCCTCCGGTCCCAGCCACCCCATCTCAGGGCTCCACGCCGAAGCCGTGGCGGTCGAAGACGGCGCGTGCCTCCGTACCCGCGACGAACGCAAGCAGATCGGCGGATCCAGGGTGGGCGCTGATGGTCAGGGCCGCGGGGTAGACGATGGGCTGATGGCTTTCGGCCGCGAACGATGCGGCCACATGGACGCCCGGGTCGGCCAGTGCATCACTGGCGTAGACGATTGCATAGGGCACCTCGCCACGTGCGACGAAGGCCAGGGCCGTGCGCACGTTGTCTGCCTGCACCAGGCGGGGCGCAAGCGTCTCCCACAGGTTCAGGTGCCGCAGCGCCTGCTGCGCGTAGATGCCGGCAGGGACTGAATCAACGAGCGCTACGGCGAGGCGCCCGTCACCCAGCAGGGTCGGCAGGTCAGCCAGATCGACCGGGTCTCCGGCAGCCCCGTGGCCCGCCAACACCAGCCGGTTCGTCAGCAGGTCCTGCCGGGTCGCCGGTTCGATCCGGCCCTCGTGTTCCAGATGATCCATCCAGTCCGTGCTCGCCGACACAAAGAGATCCGCGGGCGCGCCAAAGCTGATCTGCCGCGCGAGGACCGAGCTCGCCGCATAGGCCGCACTGGCGGCGGGGCCACCGTCGGCATGCCACATGCCCAGAACCTCATCCAGCGCCGTCTTCAGGCTCGCGGCCGCGAAGATCAGCAGCGGCGTCGCGGCCCCTGCGGTGCCCGCGAGCGGGGCCAGGGCCAGTCCACGCAAGGCTGTGCGGCGGGTGATGCGGCGCATGTCCTCCTCGGCGATATGCATGATGATACATATCGCACCCGCAGGGGCAGGCAAGCGTTATGTCTGGCTGTCCGTCGCGGTGAGCATCTCTTCGATGGCAGCGATCTCATCCCCGCCCGCCTTGCGCGCTTTGGTCTCGAACTGGCGGTAGAGCGCCAGCACCCGCGCGCCGTCCTCGGTCAGACGCGCCCCGCCCCCGGCCGCCCCCCCGCGGGTGCTTATGACCAGGGGCGCACGGAAGATCGCATTCATCGTCTCGACAAGGGTCCAGGCGCGTCGATAGCTCATGCCGATCCGACGCCCCGCGGCGGCAATCGACCCGGTCTCGGCAATCAGCTCCAGCAGATCGGCCTTCCCCGGGCCCAGCATCCCCTGGTCGCCGAAGACCAGCCGCAGTCGCAGCCGTGTGGTCGAGTCGTCGGTGCGGCCCATGTCGATCCTCCCGGGCACAACACTAGGCCCGGCCCGGGGATGCGGCAACGGGGTCAGCTTTGCGCGACGACCTCCGCACCGGGCTCTTCGGGTTCTTCATCGACCAGTTCCGCCGGGAACCCGGGCGCGCGGATGTCCAGACCGGTCGCCTCCTCCAGCCGACGGATGATATCGTCGGACTGCGCGCGCTGGCCATAGCGCTCGGCGCCATCCTTCATGATGTCGATCATCAGCGGATTTATCTCCAGCGGCACGCCTGTCCGGTCAGCGATGTCCTGGAAAAGGCCGATGTCCTTGAGCACCAGGTCCATCGTGAAGTCGATCTGGCGCGAGCCGCTCAGGATCACCTGGCTCTCGGTCTCGTGGACAAAGGAATTGCCCGAGGAGATGCGGATCGCCTCGTAGGTCGTGGCGAGGTCAAGGCCGGCCGCCTTCATCGTGGTCAGCGCCTCGGCCAGCGTCAGAAGGTTGGCCGTCGCCAGGTAGTTCGTCATGACCTTCAGGATCGATGCGCTGCCGAGGCCCCCGGTGTGCAGGACCCGCCGCCCCATCGTTGTGAGCAAAGGCAGAGCCTTCTCGAAGGCCGCGCGCTCCCCGCCCGCGAAGATCGAGATGTTGCCCGACGCGGCCCGGTGGCAGCCGCCGGAGACCGGGCAGTCCAGCGCCATGGCGCCCTTGTCCGCCACCAGCGCGCCAAGGCGCTGTACCTCGGCTGCATCGGTCGTCGACATCTCGAGCCAGATCTTCCCATCCGACAGGCCGGCAAGGATCCCATCTTCGGCCTCGACGACCGCGGCGGAGGCTGCCGGGGACGGCAGGCACGTGATCGTGACATCGCACGCCTCGGCCATCTCGCGGGCGTTCTCCGCCCATGAGGCGCCCTTGTCGATGAAGGGTCTTGCGACCTCCACCGACAGGTCCCGGACCGTTACGTCAAAGCCGTTGCGCAGAAGGCTGCCGGCCAGTTTGCCGCCGACGTTGCCGAGCCCGATGAAGCCGATTTTCATGGAAGATCCCTCTTGGTTTGGGCCACGTTAGGAGGGGATTGTGAGGCCATTCTCGCCCGATTGCGGCATCAAACGCCCAGATACCGTTCCTTCAGCGACGGGTCGGCAAGAAGATCGGCGGAGGTGCCGCTCCAGGCGATGCGTCCTTTCTCGATGATCAGATGGCGGTCCGCGATCCGCGTGAGATCCTGAATGTTCTTGTCGATCACAAGGATTGCGATCCCGGCGTCCCGCAGGTTGCTCAGCACTTCCCAGATGCGGGTACGGACCATGGGGGCGAGCCCCTCGGTCGCCTCGTCCAGGATCAGGAGATCGGGGTTCGTCATCAGAGCACGCCCGATGGCCAGCATCTGCTGCTCGCCCCCGGACAGGAGGTTGCCCATCGACGTGCGACGCGCCTTGAGCTCGGGGAACAGCGCGTAGATTGCGTCCAGGTCCCAGCGCCCGCCGCGACCCCGGGCCGTGGCGATCAGGTTCTCCTCGGCCGTGAGGTTTGGGAAGACCTGGCGGCCTTCGGGCACAAGCGCCAGCCCACGCCTCGCGATCTTGTGCGACGGCTCGCCGTCGATCCGCTCGCCCGCAAGGCGGATCTCCCCCGAGGACCGCGAAACGATGCCCATGGTCGAGTTGACCGTGGTCGTCTTGCCCATCCCATTGCGGCCGATCAGGGTGACACACTCGTCGGCCCCTACGTCGAACGATACGCCAAAGAGCGCCTGAGAAGGTCCATAGAACGTCGCGAGGTCGTGCACTTCGAGCAGGCTCATGCGTCCTCCTCGCCCAGGTACGCGGCCTGGACATGGGGGTCGGCGCGAATGTCCTCGGGGCGGCCGGTTGCGATCAGCTTGCCGTAGACGAGCACAGAAATCCGGTCGGCCAGCTGGAAGACCGCGTCCATGTCGTGTTCGACAAGCAGGACGGCCCGGTCAGGACGCAGGCTGCGCAGGTGGTCGACCATCTCGCGGCTTTCCTCGACCCCCATGCCCGCCAGCGGCTCGTCCAGCAGCAACACCGTCGGCTCCGAGGCCAGTGCCATCGCGATCTCCAGTGCCCGTTGCTGGCCGTGCGCCAGAGCCCCGACCGGCTGACCGGCCAGGGGTTTGAGACCCACTGTGTCCAGTATCTCCATCGCCTGGTTGCGCAACCCATGCTCGGACCGGGCCGGGCGCCAGAAGCGGAAGGAATGGCCATCGTGCGCCTGAACGGCGAGCGCCACGTTGTCGATGACGCTCATGTCCCGGAAGACCGATGTGATCTGGTAAGAGCGCGCGAGGCCGCGTTGAGCCCGCGCATGGGGCGGCAGGCGGGTGATGTCCGCGCCGCCGAGGTGGATGGCACCCCTGTCAGGCAGGACCTCCCCGGCGATCTGGCTGACCAGGGTTGTCTTGCCCGCGCCGTTCGGCCCGATGACGGCATGGATCTCGCCAAGCTTGACGTTGAGCGACACGCCGTCGATGGCATGCACCCCCCCGAAAGACTTGGACAGATCGCGGACCTCAAGCACGCCGCGACCCCATCAGCCCGGATATCCCGCCACGCACGAACAGCACGACGAGGATCAGCAGCAAGCCAAACGGCAGATGCCAATAGATGCCGAGCCCGGGCGATATCGCATCCATCAGGACCTCGAGGTACTCCTCGAGCACGATGAAGATCACGACCCCGAAGAGCGGCCCGTAGAGGCGCGCAGTCCCGCCGAGCACGACCATGAAGATGAACTCGCCGGAGCGGGTCCAGTCCATCATGTCCGGGCTGATGAAATAGTTGCGGTTCGCCTCCAGCGCACCTGCAAATGCACACATGAGCCCCGCGATCACATACGCCACCAGCCGGTAGCGAAACGTCGGAAAGCCCAGCGCCTGCATGCGTCGGTCGTTGGACCTGGCCCCCTGGATGACTTGCCCGAAGCGCGCATTGACGATCCGGTGGACGATGAACAGCGACAGGATCAGCGCGCCCAGGCAGACGTAGTAGAAGGTCAGGTTGTCCTCGAGATCCAGGAAAGGGATCTGTGTGCGTTCCCAGATGTTCAGGCCGTCATCGGCGCCGTACTCCTCGAGCGAGACGAACAAGAAGTAGCACATCTGCGCGAAGGCCATGGTGATCATGATGAAATGGACGCCCCTGGTGCGCAGGCTCATGACGCCGGTGATAACGGCAAAGGCCGTGGCGAAGACGACGACGGCACCTAGATGGGTGATCCAGGACATGTCCTCGTAGTAGGCGGGGATTCCGATGGCATAGGCTCCGATCCCGAAGAAGGCCGCGTGGCCGAAGCTGACCATGCCGCCGTAGCCCAGGATCAGGTTCAGGCTGACCGCCGCGATGGCCACGATGATCAGACGGATGGCGAGGTCCATGAGAAAGGGCTGGCCCAGCCATGCGACCAGCCAGGGCGCGGCCGCAAGGACGGCCAGGATCGCCCACCCGGCAAAGGTCTCCCCCTCTGGTCTCACCGGGTCCTCGGCGGGAAGAGACCTTGCGGCCGGATGACCAGGATCGCAGCCATCAGGATGTAGATGAGCATTGCGGAGATGGCAGGGGCCGCGGTCTCGGCAAACTGGTTCGTCATGAAGAGGCCAAGGAACTGGTCCAGGTAGCTCCGCCCGAGCGTGTCGATGACGCCCACGATCAGCGACCCGATCAGGGCACCTTTGATCGACCCGATGCCGCCGATGATGATGACGACGAAGGCAACGATGATGATCTCGTTGCCCATGCCGATCGACGCTTCGGTGATCGGCGCGATCATCATGCCCGCCAATCCGGCCATCGCCGCACCAATTGCGAACACGATGGCGAAGAGCTTCTGGATATCGACGCCCAGCGCCTGGACCATGGTGCGGTTCGAGGCCCCTGCCCGGATCAGCATCCCCAGCCGGGTCTTGGCGACCAGCAGATAGAGGCCCAGCGCAACACCCAGCCCGACGACGACAATGGCGACCCGGTACGCGGGCAGCTCCGCCCCCAGTACGGGGACCAGCCCGTCCAGCCAGGTGGGCGACGGCACAGCCATCCCGTCAGCGCCCCAGACAGCATGGACCCAGGTGTCCAGGACCAGGATCAGCCCAAAGGTCGCGAGCACATGATCGAGGTGATCGCGGCTGTAAAGCGTCCTCGCAATCAGCACCTCGGCGACATAGCCAGCCACCGCGGTCAGCGGGATCGCGATCAGCACCCCCAGCAGGAAGCTTCCGGTCAGCGCGACCATAGTCCCGCAGAAGTAGGCGCCCAACATGTAAAAGGCGCCGTGCGCAAGGTTGATGAAATCCATGATCCCGAAGATCAGGGTGAGCCCTGCCGCAACCAGGAACAACAACACCCCGAGCTGGAGGCCGTTGAGCAGCTGTGTGATGAAAAGCGCTGTGTCCATATCGGGTCTTTAGACA
The DNA here is from genome assembly GCA_039033215.1 of Pseudomonadota bacterium. Classification (GTDB taxonomy): domain Bacteria; phylum Pseudomonadota; class Alphaproteobacteria; order Rhodobacterales; family Rhodobacteraceae; genus Thermohalobaculum. The sequence goes on from JBCCDA010000092.1 coordinate 16,517, forward strand.
AGCAAAAGGCGGCCCGCTAGGGGCCGCCCGACGGGTGTGTCCGCAATCAGTTTGTGCACTCGGCGGCGTAGGGATCCTGGTGTGCCTCATAGACCGTGCTCACGATCTTGGTGGTCCAGTTGCCGTCCTCGTCGACGACGGCCTCGCGCAGGTAGAGGTTCTGGATCGGGAAGTTGTTGTTGCCGAAGGTCACGGCGCCGCGCGTCGGCAGCGAGGTGGTGGCCTTCATCGCAGCGCGCACCGAGTCCACGTCATCCACACCGCCCGCGGCCTCGATCGCGTTTTTGATGAAGTAGAGCGCGTCATAGGCCTGGGCCGCATAGAAGGACGGGTAGGATCCGTGCTTGGCCCGGAAGTCTGCCACGAACTTCCCGTTCTCGGGCGTGTCGAGATCCGGCGACCAGGTCTGCGTCGCGCGGCTGCCCAGCACCCCGTCCAGACCCGCGGCCTGCAGGCGCGGCAGCGACAGCGCGTCCACCGTGAAGACCGTGTAGAGCTCCATCTCATCACCCAGACCCGCCTGCGCGAACTGCTTGATGAACGCGCCACCGGCCTTGCCGGGGTAGAACGCCCAGACCGCATCTGCACCGGACGCCTTGGCCTTTGCCAGTTCGGCCGAGAAGTCCAGTTGCGCGTCCTTGCCCCACTTGGTCAGGTCCTTGCCGGCGATCTCCCCCTGAAAGGTCCGCTCGACGCCCGAGACCATGTTCTTGCCCGCGGCATAGTTCGGCGCCATCAGGTAGACCGACTTGACGCCGCGCTGATTGAGCACCTCACCCAGCGCCATCGGCGTCTGATCGTTCTGCCAGCTGACATTGAAGAAGTTCGGGTGGCAGCGCTTGCCCGCCAGCTGGCTGGGCCCTGCGTTGGCCGAGACGACGATCTTGTCTGCCTCCAGCACCGAGCGGACGGAAGCCAGCAGCACATGGCTCCAGATGTAGCCTGTGACGACATCGACCCCGTCCTGCTTGATCAGCTTGTCAGTCGCCTGTTTGCCTATCTCGGGCCGGAATCCGTCATCCTCGAAGATCAACTCGACGCTGGTGCCGTTGATCTGGCCGCCCATGTGCTCATGGGCCAGCTCGAACGCCTTCTTGACGTCTTCCCCGATCACTGCCGCCGGTGTCGTCAGCGTGGTCACAATGCCAATCTTGATCGGGTCCTCGGCTTGCGCCGGCAGGGCCGTCATAGCGCTGACCGTGGCGGCGG
>JBCCDA010000093.1:0-17517 GCA_039033215.1 Pseudomonadota bacterium
CCGCGCCAGCAAGACCGGCAGGGCGCTTGCCAGGATCAGGACCGTCGGGATCGCGAACGTCAGCCAGTTGTCGGCGCCGAGCCATGCGAGCAGAGCTGGCCCGATCATGTAACTGCCGGAAAGTACGATGGTGTAGGTGCCGACGATCCGGCCCCGGGACGCGGCTGGGGATTGCGCGACCATCCAATACTCGGACACGTAGAAGAGCGCCGTGACCGTGAAGCCGAACGCGACCCGTAGCGCCGCCCACCAATAATAGCTCTCGAAGAGCGGGATTGCCGCCATGGAGAGTGCGAGGATCACGATGGCGCCGACCGCCAGCGGCACAACACCCGTGCGCTCCAGAATGGCCGGAAGGACGGGGGCGCTGATCACCATAGCGGCCGCTGCAACCATGTGGTTCAGACCGACGAGCGTGCCCGAGACCCCCATCCGCTCGAGCAACAGAGCAAACAGCGGGAACGACAGCGAGATCGAAATCGACACCACTGCCATCGTTGCGACCGGGGCCGCCCAGGGCAGGCTCGCTTTCAGGCGCTCCCGCATGTGCTAAACTCAGATCTCGTCGATGAAGGATCGGTCGTCCTGCGTATAGAAGAACGGTGTCGGCCGCGGCATCTCAGGGTCCTGCACGCGTGCATCAACTTCGGCCAGCACGACCTCGGTGATGAACGGCAGGTCGAGCCCGCGCGCCTCTTCGATCGTCAACCAAGAGAGATGACTGAGCTCATCTTGCGCGCCCGAGAAATCATCGGGATCCCCGGCAATACGAGCGGCGTCAGTCATGAAGAACCGGGCATCAAACCGGCGGGGGCGCCCAGGTGGTGTGATCGCGCGGAAGACGAAGTCGAGACACGAGGCATCGGGCCGGTAACCAGCCGCATAGTATGGCGCCCACTCCGGCGGCGCGTCGTCGCGCCCGGGACCATCGGTCGAGATTGCAAGCCCGGTCTCTTCCCAAAGCTCGCGAATCGCCGTCATGGGAAGTGCATGCGTCAAGACATCGTCCGATCGCACCGCAAGCCGCAAAGCCACCTCGGGCCGCAAAGGCTTGGCCGGACTCACCAGATGATCGTCCCGGTCGATTGCGCCACCCGGGAACACAAACTTAGATGGGAAGAACGCCGCGTTCTTTCCGCGTTGGCCCATGAGCACCCGTGGCACGGGACCATCCCGCCGTACGGCGATCACGGTCGCGGCATCGCGAATAGCGTCTTTCGGTGGACTGGACATGGGTGACCTCGGGCAGATACGGCGCGACTATGATCCCGCCGACCCAACCTGTCCAGAGAGCTTGCGCCAACGAGCTGTTGGTGCGGCTCCTAGCGGTCTTCGCCCCCAAAGCCGTGCATCCCGAGCGCCCATTGCATTCCGATCGCCATGCCCTTCACCCGCGGCAGAAGCCACAGGCTCATGAGCACGGTCAGCGTCGGCCAGACAGCCCAATGCACCCAAACCGGCGGCGCCCAAGTCAGCTCAACGGCAATCATCGCGGCGATGACCAGCTTCCCCACCAAGAGTATGGTGACGTATGCGGGGAGATCGTCCGCGCGCTGATGGTGCAGATGCTCTCCACACGCAGCACAGCTGCGTCGCACGCGCACGAACCCGTGAAACAGCGGGCCTCCGCCACAGTTCGGACAGCGACGACGCCACCCACGCAGCAGTGACCTGCCGAGCACGCGCTCCTCTACGGGGGCCAAAGGCTTGATGTCAGTTTCTGGTCTCACGGGATCGAGAATAGTTGAAAGCGTGAAACTTCGATAATTGGCAAAGTGTCTTGCGGCACCATGTCGCGAAGGTCCTGTTCGCGCGGGATTGTCGACGGAATGGCCCAGGATCCGCGTTGGTTAGGTGATCTGAGGGCCATGGCGGCCCTGACGTAGCGAGGTAATCCATGAGAAAGTTTGCAGGGATCGCTCTGGTTGGCGCGATGGCTCTGGGCGCCAGCACGGCGGTTGCTCAAGGCGAGCGAAGTGGCCAACGGATGTTCGACCAGATCGACAGCAACGGCGATGGCGTCATATCGCTGGCAGAGGTGACGGCCTTTCGCAGCGAGCAGTTTGCAGTCATGGACATCAATGGTGATGGCGGGATCACCGCAGACGAGATGCGCGAAGCAGCCCGTCAGCGGGCAGGCGACCGGGCAGGCCGGCACTTCGAAAGGCTTGACGCGGATGGCAATGGTGTGGTCGAGCGTGCAGAGTTCGAGGGTCGCGCCGCAGCGCGGTTCCAGCGTATGGACGCAGATGGCGACGGTGTGATCACCCAAGAGGAGATGCGCGCCAGGAAGGGCCAACGCGGCGGCTAACCGCCGTGAATGGCTGAGGGGGAAGGGCCAGACTGCATGACGGCTGAGGCACAGGTGCCTGTTGCGGATCGCGACGCCGAACTGCTGGTCCGTTTTGCTGACGGGGACCAGGGTGCAGCGCGTGCTCTTACAGAGAACCTTCTCCCAGGTGTCATGCGCCAGGCATTCCGCATGTTGGGCGATCAGTCGGAAGCCGAGGATGTGGCGCAGGACGCGATGTTGAGGTTGTGGAAACAGGCGCCCGACTGGCGCGCGGGCGAAGCCAAGGTCTCGACCTGGCTCTACCGGGTCGTTCACAATTTGTGTATCGACCGGATCCGCAAGCGCCGCCCGCAGGTGCCGGTCGAGGATGCACCGGAGCCGGTCGATCCCAACCCCTCGGTCCTGGACCGGCTGGCGGCCGGCGAACAAAGTCGGATGATCGCGCAGGCGATCGCCACCCTCCCCGACCGGCAGCGCCAGGCACTTGTGCTCCGTCATTTTGAAGGAATGTCGAATCCGGAGATCGGCGATGCGCTGGAATGTTCGGTCGAGGCCGTAGAAAGTCTGCTTGCAAGGGCGCGGCGGCAACTTGCGAAGATGCTCCGCGAAGATAAAGAGGCGTTTGGTTATGGATGAGAAGTCGCAGGATATGGTGGATCGCGCGCTGGGGGAGTTGGCGCGTGATGTTGCTGACGGGACGCCCCGCCCGGGTGCCGATCTGATCGCGCGGGTGCTCGCGGACGCGGCCGATGCGGTACCGCCGCCCGTGCAGACGGTCCGCTCCGCGACACACGAAGCAAGACCGCGGCTGAGCGAGATGCTCTTTGGTTGGGGCGGCGGTGCTGTTGCGGCGCTGAGCCTCTGCCTGGCGCTTGGTATTGGTGTCGGTCTCTCCATGGACGCCGCTGACATGCCTGGCTTCGGTGATCCCGGTGCGGAGATTGCGCTGACCATGGAGGGCGGTCTGGCCGCCGATGGCGTCCTGTGACCCCTGCTGCTTGAGAAGGCGAACCGAAATGAGTGCCGAGTTTGATCCCGTCCCCGTACGCCGCCGAAGCCCGATCTGGATGCGTGCCCTGCTCATCGCATCACTGGCCGTCAATGTCGCCGTCATCGGGGTGGTAACCGGTTACAAGATGAAGGACGGCGAGGACACACACGCGCTCTCGCGTCAGGTCTCCTGGATCGTTCGAATGGTGCCCGATCATCGCAAGGAATTCGCGCTAACCCACTTTGCCGGTTTTCGCGAACAACTCATCGCAAGCCGGATGGCGCAGATGGGTGATCTGGACCGGATTCTCGCGGCTGTCCGGACAGATCCTTTCGAGGCGCAAGAGCTTCGCGTGGCGCTCGAAGTTCGCCGCGCGTCCAGCGACAGCCGACGCGTCATTGTCCACGAAGGCTTGGTCACGCTGCTGGAGCAGTTCGAGCAGGAGGAGCGCCTGACGTTCGCCAACAACCTTGAAGCGAGGCTTGAAAAGGTGCGGTTAAATCAGAATTCCGGTGGCACTATCAGCACGTCCGCCGCCGCGCAGTAGTGCTCATGCGAGAGCACGGTGCGCCGCGTCAGGTCTCGGCGCCGCCGTTCACCTGGATCATCTGCCCGTTGATGAAGCCGCCCTTGTCGGACGCCAGCAGGCTCACCATCGCAGCAACCTCATCAGGCTGACCGAGCCGCCCTAAAGGCACCCGCGACTTCATACCCTCGATATGGGCAGTCATGGCTGGATCAGCATGTTCAGACGCGATTGGCCCTGGCGAGATCAGATTGGTGGAAACGCCCTTCGGCCCAAACTCCTTGCCGAGTGACTTGGCCAAGCCCCAGAGCCCATGCTTCGAGACAGATGTCGCGGCGCGTCCATTGTAGCCATGGATCGCGTTCATGCCGCCGAAGAGGACGACCCGGCCCCATCCCCGATGCACCATGCCCGGGAGGGCGGCGCGCGCCAGCCAGACCCCGCCGCCAAGGTTCACGTCCATGACGCGGTCCCAGTCCTCGTCCGACGTCTCGAGAAACGGCGAGGACGGGCGGATCGCCGCGTTATGCACCAGAACATCCAGCCGACCGAACGCCGAGATCGTAGCCTCGACCATCGTGCGACAGTCCTCCGGCGATCCGGTGTCCCCCATGGCGACGACTGCCTGCCGACCTTCGGCACGGACCAAATTCCCGGTCTCATCCGTGGCCGCGCGGTTCGAGAGTCCGTTCACCGCAACGTCGAACCCATCCCGCGCAAGCGCGATGGCGATCGCCCGCCCGATGTTCTGGCCGGCCCCGGTGACCAGCGCAGTTCTGGTCATTCCGCGGCGCGCGCTGGTTCAGCAAACGCCGTGCGGAGCTGGTCCCAGTCCTTGGACCCGACCCGCTCGAACAACTCGCTGACTTTCAAACCGTCCGTCTGGCTCGGCAGTTTTTCCGCGTTCAGGTCATCCAACACGCTCTCGGCGCGCATCACCATCTCGCGCCAGAGAAGATCGGGCAGGATCGTCAGTGCGAACCCACGGTCGCGCAGCCCTTGCATCGTGACAGGCGGCGTCTTTCCGCGCAGGACTAGGTTGAAAAGACAGGGGCCATCTACCCGGCTTGTCACTGCGTCGAGTTCCTCGTCGGTCTTTGGCGCCTCGAGGAAGGCGATATCTGCACCGGCGGCCAAAGCGGCGTTCACCCGGCGGACGGCTTCGTCGAACCCGAAACTCGCGTTCGAGTCCGTCCGGGCGATGATCTTGAAGTCAGGGTCGCGGCGAGCGGCAACAGCAGCGCGGATCTTGGCCAGATAATCCTCAAGCGGGATCACTTCCTTGTCGTCGAGGTGCCCGCACTTCTTGGGAAACCCCTGGTCTTCGACGTGGATCGCGGCCACGCCCGCACGCTCGTAGTCGCGCACGGCGCGGGTGATGTTGAGCTCGTTCCCGAAGCCGGTGTCCGCATCCGCGATCACGGGAATGTCCACCGCCGACGCAATCCGAGCGGCATTCCCGATCATCTCGGTCGCCGTGAGCAATCCGAAATCCGGCAGCCCAAAGCTGGAGGCCGTGCCGGCACCGGTCATGTAGCAGGCCTCGAACCCGGCGCGTTCGATCAGCTTGGCGGTCAGCCCGTCGTAGCAGCCAGGGGCCGTGATCATCTCGCCCGAGGCAAGAGCAGCGGCAAAGCGTTGGCGCGGCGTCTGGGTCATGGCAATGTCCTCCTTGGTTGGGTGGCAACTTACGGCCCAATACCCGTCATGCAAGGGAGGGAGCCGCGCTATCCCATGGACGATCCGCCCCACATCGACAGCCATGCCCATGTCTGGGACCGCAACTGTGCGTTCGTACCCGGCGCGCGCTACCATCCGGACTACGAGGCGACAATCGACGACTATCTGAAGGTATTGGACAGGAACTCGGTCGAGAAAGCTGTTCTGGTGCAGCCCAGTTTCCTGGGCGCGAACAACGATTACCTGCTGGCGTGCCTGAAGCGCTTCCCAGATAGGCTACGAGGCATCGTCGTCGTCGACCAGAGCGTGCTCCCGGATCAACTCGACGACATGACCGCAGCCGGTGTCATCGGTCTGCGGTACAACCTCATCGGAGGCGACGCAGGGATCCTGGCGAGCGAGGCGACCCGGGAGCTAACGAGGAAAGCAACCCACCGGGGATGGTGGATCGAGGTTCAGGCTGAGGGACCAGACTGGCCGTTTGTGCTGGGGACACTGCTGGCGGACGACGCCCGCATAATGGTGGACCACTTCGGGAAACCATCGGGCGCCGATTGCCCGGGCCACGCTGTCTTGCTGGCGGCGAACCCGTCACGGCATGTGGTCAAGCTCTCGGCGCCCTATCGCCAGGTCCCTGCCCAGATCACGCCCTACGCCCACGCGTTTCTGGCGGCCTGGGGCGCCGCGCACTGCCTCTGGGGCTCGGACTGGCCATGGACCCAGCACGAAACTCGGCATGGCTACCGCGACTGCCAGCACTGGCTTTCAAACTGGGCAACACGGGAGGATCGCGCGGACATGACCCGCGCGGCCCCGGCGCTGTGCGGGTTCTAGCGACCTGCCCCTGGAACCAGCCCTTAGAATGAGAACGAGTCGAAATCGGAGAAGCTGAACGACACGCCGTCGGTTTCGACCGACACCGACCCCGACGAGAAGCTGGATCCGTTCGACCCGACACCCGAGCTCACCGATCCGGAGATCGAGGAATACCCGCTGCCGGACACAGACCCCGAAAAGCTGCCACCCGCGACGCCTGGGCCCGCAAACACATCGAGCTCGCCGAAGCCCGGAGTTGCCGTGACCGGCGTAGGTTCAAAATCGATCAGGAGATCCCTGCCGATATCGATCTCGACGACGTCCCAGTCCAACTCCACCGGGTCGAGATCAAATTGTTTGTTGAAGTCCCACATCTTTGCCTCCGTTCATGGGTTGCGCAGCTGATCTCACGTTGATGCGTCCAACTTCCGCCCCGGGCTAGCTGGGGAAATCCACAGGTTGCCGCAGCGCTGGTCTTCCTTGGGCAGATCGTTAGAAAGTCTTTGGCAGGTTCTCTTTGTTGAGAGGTCGCATGACAGCTGAAGTGGCCGGATTGCTCTTCGAGCGGCTCTTACGCGCCGACTGTCCTGCAGACGCGATCCACGCATTCGACAAGTCCATCCGACCTCTTGGCGCGCGCAGCGTAGGGTATGGCTTTGTACGTGACGGCAAAAAGGCACGGGCGTGGTCTACGACGCCAGAGACCTGGCGGCGGCGTTACCACGAGGAAGGCCTGGGAACCCACGATCCGGAGTTCAAGCGCGAGACCCGCCTGCCAGCCGCGGCCGCGATCCGCTACGCCGATGGCTATCCGGGCCTTGGCGCAGCACCCGGTCTGGACAGGCTCTACGAAGAAGTCAGAGCACACGGCTTCACCGGAACGCTGTTCCTCCCCGAAGATACCGGCGCCGGGCGCCGTCAGATGGCGACCCTGAATGTCATGACGGACGTACCTGACAGGTCGTTTGCTCGTTGGGTGGCGAATGAAGGTGCTTTGATCAAGTTGATGGCCATGGCGGTCTTGCCACGGGTGCGGGCCTTGCGCCACGCGGCCGAGCCGGTCCTGTCAACACGAGAGACCGAAGTGCTGGAGTTGCTGGCACAGGGTCACCGGGTCGCACGAATCGCCAACTTGGCGGGGATGTCCGAACGCACCGTGGACTTCCACGTCGCCAACGCCCGCCGAAAACTCGGCGCGAGGACGCGAGACCAGGCGCTGGCGTTAGCCGTGGCCGAAGGGTTGGTGAATGCCTAGCGGCAGTCGCTTCCAGTTGCGGTACGCTCTAGCCGGATCGTCACGAACGGCCCTACCAGCACAGTGGGACCGCATCGTTTCAGGTATGAAAGCGCCGACCCCCGGAAACTGGCGCGCCGGTAACATAAGTTACTTCATCCCAATCAAGGGCGAGGTACGTGCATTCATCGGCACTCGGCATGGATGGGAGCGACTGTGATGAACGACGGAAAGAAGACCAACACTGCCGAGGACCTTGGCGACGAGATGCTTGACGATGCGCGGGGTGGCTTTTTGCTGGCACCGCACACAATCGTACCCATCGGCGGCGCCAGGCATCAATTCTATGCCGGGAGCGAAGAGGAGCCAATGGCCATCAAGGCAGATACGCGTCAGTTCTACGCGGGGAGCGAAGAAGAGCCGATGGCGCTGAAGCCCCGTCACGACGCGTTCTTCAAGGACTAGGCACGCCCTTGGAGGGCATGGCCCCATCGACTGCCAGCTCAGTAACTCCTGGGCATCCCCAGGACATGCTGGCCGATGTAGGCGAGGATCATGTTCTCTGAGATCGGCGCAGTGCGGTAGAGGCGCGTTTCGCGCCACTTGCGCTCGATGCCGTACTCGGTTGCGAAAGCGAACCCGCCGTGTACCTGCATGCAGGCTTCGGCCGCATGCCAGGCAGCGTCTGCTGCAAGCATTTTCCCGGAGTTTGCCTCCGCACCGCAGGGCTGGTCTGCATCGAACAGAGCGGCTGCCTTCTGGACCAGCAGCTTTGCCGCCTCCGCTTCCGCCCAGGCCCGCGCGACGGGGAACTGCACCCCCTGGTTCGCTCCGATGGGTCGCCCGAACACCACCCGGTCGTTCGCATAGGCGACCGCCTTCTCGATGAAGTATCGGGCATCGCCAATGCTTTCGTGTGCGATCAACACCCGCTCGGCGTTCATGCCGTCGAGAATGTAGCGAAAGCCCTTGCCCTCCTCGCCGATCAGCGCATCCGGCGAGACCTCCAGATCCTCAATGAAGATCTCCGTGGTGTTGTGATTTATCATCGCGTCGAGCTTGCGGATATCCAGCCCGTTGCCACGCGCCTCGCGCATGTCGATCAGGAAGCAGGAGATCCCATCCGAGCGCTTCTTGACCTGATCTGCCGGGGTTGTTCGAGCCAAGAGCAGCATGAGGTCCGAGTGCATTGCCCGCGAGGTCCAGACCTTCTGGCCGTTGATGACGTACTTGTTGCCCTTCAGCTCTGCCCGGGTCTTCAGTTGTGTCGTGTCCGAACCCGTCGTCGGCTCGGTCACCCCGAAGGCCTGCAGGCGCAGGTCCCCGGACGCGATCCCGGGCAGGTACTTCTGCTTTTGCTCCTCCGAGCCGTGGCGCAGGACCGTCCCCATTGTGTACATCTGCGCATGGCAGGCGGCGGCGTTGCTTCCCGCGGCATGGATCGTCTCGAGGATCGCGCCGCCCGCGGCCAGTGGTAGCCCAGCTCCGCCGTATTCCTCCGGGATCAGGGCACCAAGATACCCCGCGTCCGTGAGCGCCTGGACGAACTCAGTCGGGTAGTCCGACGCCGCGTCCAGTCGGTTCCAGTAGGCATTGTCAAAGGGCTCACAAAGCTTTGCCACGCCCTCGCGAATGTCGCTCCACGGGTCGTCCAACGGCAGCACAACACCGTCGATCGAGTTCATGCCGTCCATGATCGCCTCCTCCGCAGCCTCGCGGTTTGATATGGCTCCGGAGCCGCAAGGATAAATGCCAGCATGTGATAAGTGGGGGCCTATTCTGCCGCGATGGTAGCAGGCTGGAAGCCCTTCGGCAGACCGGCACGCAGGACCTGGCCGTACTTGGGCTCGCCCGGTAGATTGGCCTCGACAATCTCGCGGCACGCCACCAGCTTGGGAATGTCGATGCCGGTGCGCAGACCCTCGGCTTCGAGCATGAAGACCAGATCCTCAAGAACGATGTTCCCGGTGGCGCCGGGAGCGAAGGGGCACCCGCCCAGCCCCGCGATTGATGCGTCGAAGCGGATCGCTCCGGCCTCAAGGGCCGCCAGCGCATTGGCAAGCCCCAGTCCGCGCGTATCGTGAAAATGGGTCCAGAGCGGCGTGTCGCCGACAATAGGGACAGCGTGCTCGAACAGCGAGCGCACCTGCGAGGGGTTCGCATAGCCCACCGTGTCGGGCAACATGACCTCGTCGGCGCCGGCCTCCAGCACCGATTCAAGCAGTTTCAGGGTCTCGGCTTCGGGGACATGCCCCTCCAGCGTGCAACCCAAGGCCGTCGCAAGTCCGATCCCGATCTTCACTCCAGGCGCCTCGGCATCTCGCGCTGCAATGATGTCGCGAAATCCCTGGAGACTCTCGGCACGAGTTCGCCGGACATTCTGCTGATTGTGCGTCTCGCTCACCGACATCACGTAGTTGATCTTCTGGATGCCGGTCTGAAACCCAATCTGGGCGCCCTTGAGGTTGGGCGTCAGCGCTGACGGCTCGAATCCGTCCATCTGGGCAGCGGCCGTCGCCACTGCTACCGCATCTCCAAACTGGGCGATCACCTTGGCGGGCACGAAGGAGCACACCTCGACCTCCGGGATCCCGGCAGCAATGTCCGCTTGCAGCCAAGCGAGCTTCACCTCGGTTGGCAGTACCTCCTTGACCAACTGAAGCCCATCACGCGGGCCTACGTCACGGACGATCACATCTCGCTTCATTGCCATCTCCTCCCTTGCCCCGGGCCCGCAAAGCCGAAGTCCCCGACCCCGCCAGCGTGCTCCAGGCTGGTTGCCTTCCTATCAGTCCGGCGACCCTCTGTTAACCGATACGCCAACGGCTACAAGGCTCGGCTGTACAATCTGCCTTGAGGCGGTTTGAGTTCATCAATCGCCACAGACGTCCGGTCGATTGCAGCCAACGTCAGCCCGGGTCGCGGAACCTCGCATGGGGGACTATGGCAACGGGCGTGATCTCGACCAGGAATTCGGGATAGGCCATTGCGACAACCTGGATCGAGGTGCTCGCAGGCCCGGCATCGGGATCGAAGAACTCGCCTCGGACACGGTGGATGATCGGCACCTGAGCGGGATCGGTGTACCATGTCGTCATCTCGACGATGTCCTGCAAGGTCCCGCCAAAAGCGGCAAGCACGGTCGAGATGTTGCGAAAGCATTGCCGCGTCTGCTCGGCCACGTCACCTGGTCCGACGATCCGCTCGTGCTCGTCCCAGGCCACCTGTCCGGTCAGGTATACGGTTCTCCCTTCAGGCGGCACCGTCGCGATCGAAATACCTCGACCGCCGGCGCCCCAGACACCCGGCGGGTTGTGGCGCAGTACGGTCACCGTCCCTTGAACACAGGTTTGCGCTTTTCGTTGAAGGCGCGCACGCCCTCGAGCCGGTCTTCGGTCGAGATGGTCGCACCATAGGCCATGATCTCGAAGTCGTAGCCCGGCATGCGCGGAAGCTCGATGGCCTTGTCCAGGGCCGCCTTGGCGGACCGAACGCCGATCGGCGCATTCTCCGCAATCGTCTGGGCGGTCTCCAGCACGGCAGGCATCAGTTCGGCCAGTGGAAGAACCTTGTTGACCATGCCCCAGTCCAGAGCTTCTTCAGCGGTGAAGGGCTTACCGCTCAGCACAATCTCCTTGGCACGGCGCACTCCCACGGCCCGCGGCAGGTTCTGCGGCCCTGCCATGCCCGGCATGATCCCGCGCGTGACCTCAGGGAAGGCGAACTTCGCATGGTCTGCGGCGTAGATGAAATCGCAGCAGAGCGCGATCTCGGCCCCTCCTCCCATGGCGACCCCGTTGACGGCGGCGATAATCGGCATGGGTGCGGTCCACATATGGCGCGCGATCTGTTCGATGACCGCGTGCTGGGCGCGCCAGGTCTCGTCGGACATGCCGTCGCGTTCCTTGAGGTCGGCGCCGGGACAGAAACCCCGTTCTCCCGCGCCCGTCACGACGACCACGCGAGCCTGGTCGGGGTGGACGTACAGATCCTCGAAGACCCGACGCAGCTCCAGCATCATCTGGGTGTTCATGGCGTTCAGCCGCTCGGGCCGGTTGAGCGTGATCACCATCACACCGCCGTCCTCGTGGCTGACCAACAGGGTCTCGTGATCTGACATGTGCTCTCCTGACCTTTTTCGCCGAGCGTAGCGGTCTGCCCTGCCGCGTCAATCCAGGCTGTCGCATCGGGCGAAACCGCCCTAACATGCGCCCATGCACGGGGACATTCAGACATATCCGGCCACGCCCGAACGCTGGGGCGACATGACGGAGATCTTCGCGGGCAAGGGCGACGCCGGGAAGTGCTGGTGCGCGCACTGGTACCTGTCCGCCAAGGAGTGCAAGGCCGGGTGGGGGCAGCATCAGCACGTCCTTGAGAGCCGGGTTAAAGCGGGACCTCCTCCCGGCGTGCTGGCCTACATGGATGGTGAGCCTGCCGGATGGGCCGGGGTCGCACCACGCGCCAACTTCGACCGGCTCGTGCGCAACAAGAAGGTTCTGGCCCCGGTCGACGACCGGCCTGTCTGGTCGCTCAACTGTCTGGTGGTCCGCCGTGGCTTTCGCAAGCGCGGGCTGATGCGTCCCCTGATCGGCGGCGCGGTCGCGTATGCGCTGGACGCCGGTGCAATCGCAATCGAGGCATATCCCGTCGAGACTGGGCCGAAGAAAACGGTCTGGGATCTCTACCTCGGGACCATCAACGCCTATGAGGACTGCGGGTTTGTCGAGGTCGCCCGACGCGGGCCGCGTCAGCGCATCATGCGCTACTGGCCCGACTGAGCACCGGCGGCGTTATCACGTCCCTGCTTGCGTCCCCCTCGCGCCGTGGCACAAGGGGCGATGGGAGGAGACGCCATCATGCTACCGCTCGCCGGCATTCGGGTTGTCGAAATCGGCCATTCCATCGCCGCGCCCTACGCGGCGCTTGTCCTGGCCGAGCTCGGGGCCGAAGTCATCAAGATCGAGCGGCCCGGCGCGGGCGACGACGCGCGCCTGTGGGGGGCAGCGGTCGAGGGCGCCTCGCCCACCTTCCACGCCATGAACCGGCTTAAGCGTTCCGTGACACTCGACCTGAAGTCCGACGAGGGGCGGCGGCGCGTTCACCGACTCGCGGCCCTGTCAGACGTCGTCATCCAGAACCAAAAGCCGGGGCTCGCAAAGGCGCTAGGCTTCGACGCCGATACCCTGCGCGCCCTGAACCCGCGCCTTGTCTATGCCAACATCCATGCCTTTGGGGACCGTGGCCCCTTGGCCGAGAAGCCCGGATACGATCCGCTGATGCAGGCCTTCGGGGGCATCATGAGCGTCACGGGCCACCCCGGTCAGCCTTCGGTCAGGGCAGGGCCATCGATCATTGACTGCGGGACCGGCATGTGGGTGGTGATCGGGGTGCTGGCCGCGTTGCTCACGCGGGCGCAGTCAGGCCAAGGCGCCACCGTCGACACAGCCCTCTTCGAGACGGCCCTTGGCTGGATGGCGTATTTCATGCCGATCCTCAGCGCCACGGGGAAGGCGCCGCAAAAGCAAGGCTCGGGCACCGTCATGATCTGTCCCTACCAGATCTTTCAATGCGCGGATGGCGAGCTGATGATTGCGGCCGGGAACGACTCGCTCTTCCGACGTCTCTCCGAGGTTCTGGGTCAACCAGGCTGGGCCGAGGATCCGCGATTCCTCCACAACCCCGAGCGGGTGGAGAATCGCACCGTGCTTTGCGCCCTAATCGAGGGGGAAACCGCGAAGCGACCGCTCGCCGACCTTGCCGCCGGCTTGGAGGCTGTTGGCGTTCCTCACGCGCCTGTGCAGGACATGGCCGCGGTCGCCGCACACCCCCAGACCGATGCGATCGGGATCAAGCGAGGCGCGGAGCCCCTTGAGTTTTTGGGGCTGCCGCTGCGGCTGGACGGGCACCGCCCGAACCGGGAGGGGCCGGCCCCCGCGCTCGGCGCCGACAACGCCTGGCTGGAGGCATTACTCGCAAACGAGGCCGCTGAAGGGCATACTGGGAACTAGTCGGCAAAGACCGAACAGGGAGGACATGATGAACATTCAAACCGGGATCCGCACGGACATACCACCTGCCGACGCGTTCGCAGCCTTTGCCGTGAGGCTTGCCCACGACGCCGTTCCGGACGAGGTACGCACCCGCGCCGTTCACCACATGCTGGATGCCGCCGGGATTGCGGTCGCCTCGGCCCAGTACCCCTTCGCCGCACCGGTTCTGGCAGGGCTGCAGGCGCTGGGCGACCGGGGACATGTGCCGGTATTCGGCATGGATGCCAACCTCTCGCCGCGCGATGCCGCCATCATGAACGGCTACCTCGGCCACGGGCTCGACTACGACGACACGCACATCAGCGCGATGACCCATGCAACCGTCGTAATCCTGCCAGTCTGCCTGTCCGCAGCCGCACTGGCCGGGGCCTCGGGCCGCGAGATGGTCACAGCCTACATCATTGGGATCGAGGCGGCGGCGCGTATCGGCACGTGCGCGAAGTCGGCCTTCCACCAGATCGGCTACCACCCCACGGGCATTGTCGGGACCATGGCGGCCTCCATCGCCGCGGGACGGCTCCTGGGGCTGAGCGCCGAGCAGATCGCCATGGCGCAAGGCATTGCGCTCAGCCAGGCCTCGGGCTCGATGCAGTTCCTGGAGACAGGCGCCTGGACCAAACGCTTCCACCCCGGCTGGGCCGCGCAATCAGGGCTGGTCGCAGCCTCGCTGGCCAAGGCCGGTATGGTCGGCGCCGAGGAACCGTACGAGGGCCGCTTCGGGTTCTTCAACCTGTTCGCCGGCACGCACCGCGACTGGGTGGACATGGGCGAGCTGACCGAGGGACTGGGCACGCGCTGGGAGATGATGGATACTGGGATCAAGCCGTTCCCGACCTGCCATCTGACCCACGGCGCCATCGACGCAGCACTTTCTTTGCACAACCAGTTGGACCCGTCGCAGATCGTCTCGATCACCGCCCGGGTGCCGCATCAAGCCAACCCTGTGGTCTGCGACCCGATCGAGAAGAAGCACAAGCCGACATCCGATTACGAGGCCAAGTTCTCGCTGCACTATCTGGTCGCGGCGGCCCTCATGCGCGGTCGTCTGACGCTCGATGAGCTGGAGCCCGAGGTCTTCACGGACCCTGCCCTGTTGGCGCTGACCGCAAAGGTGCAGCACGCCGACATGCCCGGCACCGCTTTCCCCGAGGTCTATCCGGGTGGCGTGACTGTCACGATGGACGACGGCTCGACCGTGAGCGCCGAGGAACCCGTGAACCGGGGGGCCGCGGATCGCCCCCTGTCGAACGCCGAGATCGTGGCCAAGTACCGCCACAATGCTGCGATCGGTGCCGGGCCCGAGAAAGTGGCGGCGATGGAAGCTGCGATGCTGGGGCTCAACGATGCGGCGGATCCGGTCGAGGCGTTGCGGGTGTTCTCAGCCTGAGCGCTCGGGCATCGCAAGCAGCACCACCGCGAGCAACACGTTGATCCCGGCAACCGACAGAAGTGGCACCGTGTAACCGCCCGTCAGCTCGATCAGCGCCCACATCAGCGGCGGCGAGGCCATCCACCCGATGGACAGGAAGGCAAAGGCGCGGCCGTTGAGCTCGGCGAGATCCGCGGCCTCGACCTTGAAGCTCATGGCCGTCACGAAGACCGAGTTCCAGCACTGCCCAGAGATCCCGCAGCCGATGGCGATCGGGATCAGCACCCAGCCCGGCGTCTCCGGCCCAACCTGCATCAGCGCCACCGAGGATGCCACCGTCACGCAGGCGATCCCGGCCAGCACCCGTTGCGCATTACCGACCCGGTCTGTCAGCCAGCCGAGCACCGGCCGCCCGATCAGCGCGGTCAGGTGAAGGTTAGACGCGAAGATCCCGGCAGCCACTGCGGACAGCCCGGCCACTTCTAACAGGTACAAGTACGAGAACGTCGTCACGGCCGTCTGTGTCAGCGCGAAGCCAAATCCCGCGGCCCACAGGAACCGCAGTTCGCGCGGGATCACGAAGAGCCCGCGGAACCGTCCAAACAGTGAGAGGTTGCGCGGCGGCGCTGTCTCCACTTCGAACAACTGGGCCGCCATCCAGGCCGCGCACAGCGACACGACCAGCAGCCCCGTCACCGACAGCACGCCCACCTGCCAGCCCGCCCAGATCATGAAGGGCGGCAGGACACGGCCGGTGATCGACGCGGCCAGCGGCACCGAGGAATGGCGCAGCGCCAGGAACAACCCACGCCGCCGTGGCTCGGCCGTCTGCGCGACCAGTGTCATGCCCACCGGTCCCTGCGGCCCGTACCCCAGCCCGAACAGGAATGCGGCGACCATCGCCCCCCACCAGGTGCCTGTCAGGATCAGCGCCAGCCCCGCCGCCATCACGGCGAAGAAGCGCACCATGGCGCCCGATCCCCCGTAGGCCCGCACGATTGCACCCGTGAACGGGGCCGACAGGAAGGCACCCAGGAACGTGAACGACAACGACAATCCGAAGTCGCGCTCTTCCAGCCCCGTCTCGGCGGCCAATTCAGGCGCCAGCAGTCCGAAGGACCAGAAGGCGACGCCGGCGGCAAACTGCGTGGCCGTCGTTGCGATCAGGACAGGTATAGCGCGGTTGGACGCGATGGGGGCCTCGCCTGGCCACAGAAGGTGTGGGAGGCTCAGCCTAGCGCGAGCGATCCGCTTCGCGACACCGCTGAAAGCGCGCGCCCTGCGATATCGCCCTGTTGATGCGTGCTAGTCCCGGGCGCCCCGTTTCAGGCGCTCTGACACCACGCCGCCGTCGATGAAGCTGACGCCGGAGTCGATCAGCGCCGCCTCCAAGCGATCCAGCTTGCTGACCGTGATGTCACCCTCGCCCGATTCGAAACGGGCTATGGTACGCTCCGAGACACCCGACGCGTCCGCGAGCGCCGACTTGGACCATCCAACCAGCCCGCGGGCCGCCGTAATCTGCTGTCGCCGGATCATTTGTCGCCCGATGTCTTCAAAATGCCCTGGGTATGTCCTATATATGACGCATCATGCGATTTACTGCAAGATATCTAAATTTGATGTCAGATACGGGGAGATTTGATCAGTGACGGCGCTTGAACGGCTCGTGGATCCCGGCATGTTGCCCTTCACGGGCGCGTTGATGTTTGTGGCAGGGCTCCTGATCCTGGAACTGATCATGAGCGTTCTGGGTGGCTCTCTCATGGGCGGCTCCGATACGGATGCCGATTTCGATGTCGACGCCGGGATGGATGCTGATTTCGATGCGGACTTCGACACGGACGCGGATTTCAGCGGGGATGTTGCGGACGCGCTCGACACCGCAGACGGGTTGGAGCCGGATCTCGAGGGGATGGAGGCCTCGGCCCCCGGCGGCATCGCCGCGTGGCTGGGCTTCGGCGACGTGCCGTTCATACTGTGGGTCGCGGGATTGCTTACAGCCTTCGGCCTCACGGGCTATGGCCTCCAGACCGGTAGCTTCGCTCTGTTTGGGGGCGCCATCCCGGCCGGAATGGCTGCCATCGCCGCGGTTATCCCGGCACTCTGGCTCGGGCGCTGGTTCGCCCGGACGCTCGGCCGACTGGTCCCGAAGACCGAGACGACGGCCATCCGCCGCCGCTCGCTGGGCGGACGCCGCGGCATCATTGCCCAGGGCACGGCCCGGCGGGGCAATCCGGCGCAGGCGCGGATCCGCGATGGCTACGGCAACCTGCACTACGTCCGCGTCGAGCCAGTCGATGACATCGCGATTCCACAAGGCACCGAGGTCATGATCCGCGGCGGGCGCGGGCCGATCCTGCAAGCCATTCCGCTAGACGACGTCGCGTCATGAGAAGCGACGACATTCCAATCCAAGGAGGAGGATTCATTATGGACAACCTCATCAGCCTCGCGATCCCCGTGGTCGCAATTCTAGTCCTGCTTGTCCTGATCGGCATGGTGCTGGCACGTTTGTACCGCCGTGCCACGCGGGAGACGAGCCTGGTGAAGAC
>JBCCDA010000094.1:0-17457 GCA_039033215.1 Pseudomonadota bacterium
CAGCGCCCTTCTACCGGCGGATCGCGGATGACCTGATCGCAGGCGCCCGTGCGGTGATCGACGCGGCAGGTGCCACCGCCGACCGGGTCGAGGTCCCCGGCGCGCTGGAGGTGCCGACCGTCATCGGCCTTGCGCGCCGCCACTACGATGGCTTCATTGCTCTGGGCTGTGTTATCCGTGGAGAAACAACGCATTACGAGACCGTGTGCAACGACAGCTCGAGGGGTATCACTCTGCTGGGACTTGACGGGCTCTGCATCGGGAACGGGATCCTGACGTGCGAGACCATGGAGCAGGCCAGGGTTCGTGCTGCCCCGGGCGAGATGGACAAGGGCGGGGGTGCTGCCGCGGCCGCGCTTCACCTGATCGCGCTGGCGCGCCGCTACAGCATCCCACCGATGGGCACCCCGGCGACCGGACCGGACGAACAGATCCTGCTCGCCCAGGCCGCCGCGACCAGGACCGCCTGATGCCCACAAGCCCGCAACGCCAGAAACAACGCCTCGCCCGGTCGGCCGCGCGACTTGCAGCGGTCCAGGCGCTTTATCAGATCGAGATGACCGGGTCGGATTGGCGCGCGGTGACGGCCGAGTTCGACGAGCATCGTCTGGGCGCAGAAATCGAGGGCGATCAGTACCGCGAGGCCGATCCCAAGCACTTTCGCCGCATCGTCGAGGGCGTCATCGAGCACCAGGCGGCGGTCGACAAGGCAACCGACCGGGCGCTGGTCGAACGATGGCCGCTCGGGCGTATTGACACGACGCTGCGCGCACTCTTCCGGGCGGCGGGCGCCGAACTGGTGGCCTTCACCGACGTGCCGCCCAAGGTCGTGATCGGCGAGTATGTCGACGTCGCCCGCGCCTTCTTTCCCGACGGCAAGGAAGGCGGTTTTGTGAACGCGGTGCTCGATCATGTCGCGAGGGAAGTCCGCCCAGACGCGTTCGCGAGCTGAGCCGAGCCGCGTTCCGCCGCCCGGCGAGACGCGACGGGACGGCGGGCCATCCGATCTGCCATGGGATCGAACGCCGCATGGACCGCGATCAGGCATACCCTATCTGCACAAGCATGAACGAGATGAACCCGGCCGTCCCGACCATCGATCCGCACCGCCAGCCATTGGGCATCGTGCAGTCGATCCAGGCCGCCAAGCGCAACGTGCTCGAGGTCATTCCGGCCATCTGCTACGTGCAGCCGATGATCACCGGGCGGATGGGCTCGCGTTGGCATATGGTCCAGGACCCCGCCGCTATGAAGCGGATCTTCCTGGACAACGCGGACAACTACCCGAAGTCCGAGGTGATGAACCGTATGCTGCGGCCCGCCGTTGGCAACTCGCTCTTCACCGCCGAGGGGGCCGACTGGCGCTGGCAGCGCCGGGCCGTCGCGCCGGTCTTTGCCCAGCGCAACGTGGTGGCGCTCTCGCCGATGATGACCGAGACCGCCCGGCGCGCTGTGACCCGACTCTCCCCCGACCGCCCGCACGAGATGGTGTCCGAGATGCTCTCGGCCACCTTCGACGTGATCTGCGAGGTGGCGCTGTCGGGTCGCGAGCACTTCGACGCAAACGTCTACGGCGCCGCCATAATGGATTACTTCCAAACCGTGGGCCGGGCCTCCGTTCTCGACTTCCTGCAGGTGCCGGATTGGGTGCCACGCCCCGGTGCCGTCCTAGGGCGGCGGTCGGTCAAAACCATGCACGGGATGGTCACGGAGGCGATCGAGGCGCGGCGCCGCCACGCCACCGGCAAGGCGGACGATCTGCTGGACCACATGCTGGCCGCCGAGGACCCCAAGACCGGGCGGCGGATGACGCCCACGGATCTGCTCCACAACATGCAGTTCTTCATCGTCGCGGGGCACGAGACCACCGCGCTGGCGCTGAGCTGGGCGCTCTATCTGCTAGCCACGCATCCCGACATCCAGGAGCGCGCTCGTGCGGAGGCGCAGGCAGCGATGTCCGGCGATGCGGCGACCGAGGACGAGCTGGCCAAAGCGCCCTACATCCGCCAGATCCTGGACGAGACCATGCGCCTCTACCCGCCAGTCGGTTTTTTGGCACGCAATGCGCTCGAGCCGGACGTTCTAGGCGGTCGCGATGTACGCCCCAATGAGATCATCTTCCTCGCGGTCTACGCGATGCACCGCCACGAGATGTTCTGGGACCGCCCGAACGCCTTCGACCCCGACAATTTCGGGCCCGAGCAGGTCAAGGCCCGCCACAAGTACCTGCACATTCCTTTCGGTGCGGGGCCACGGGTCTGTGTGGGTGCGAACTTCGCGATGATGCAGGCGCAGATCATCCTGACGACTCTGCTGGCGCATTACCGCTTCGAGACCACGAACCGCCCGCCGCCCTACCCCGTCATGACCATGACGGTGCGGCCCGAAGGCGGGGTCTGGCTGACCGCCACGCCGACCGACAAAAATTAAGTCAGCTTAAGGTTTTGATCATCGCACATAGGCGATAAGCTTGCCCCCGGGGATATTGAGTATTGGGGGCTCGCCATCACCTGCTGTAACGACGCGACCATGGTTGAAGCCGTCTCGCTCCCCACGCAGAAGGATGATGCGCGCGCCAAGCGTGCTGTGGCGATTCTGGTGTGGGCGCAGTCGATCCTGGGTGCACAACTCCCCGTACACATGATTCTGGGCGGCCTGATCGGACAAACGCTGGCGCGGGACCCCGCTCTGGCGACCCTGCCGATTTCGATGACGGTGCTCGGCTCGATGCTGACAGCACCCGTGATGTCCACGATCATGGCTCGCTGGGGACGGCGCCAGGGCTTTCTGCTGGGCGCTGCGGCGGGCGTCACCGCATCAACTCTGGCGATGTACGCGATCGGGCAGAAGGACTTCTTTCTGTTCTGCACCGCGTCGCTGATCCTTGGTATCTATATGTCTGCCCACGGCTTTTACCGGTTTGCGGCGGCGGACATGGCCTCGCCTGGCTATCGACCCAAGGCGATCTCCTGGGTCATGGCGGGGGGACTGATCTCGGCCGTGCTTGGCCCGCAATTGGCCAAGGGCTTTGAGGACGCGCTGGCGCCGATCCCCTTCGCGGGCGGCTATGCGGCGATGATCGGCCTGAACCTTGTTGGCGTCATTCCACTCCTATTGCTGAACATTCCAACGATCCCGAAGGCTGACCGCATTAAAGGCGGGCGCCCGTGGCGGGAGATCCTGGCCGACCGCAAGATCATCGTCGCCATGTTCTGCGGGATGATCGCCTATGCGCTCATGAACCTAGTGATGACGTCAACGCCGCTCGCCATGGTCGCCTGCGGTTTCGGCACGGGCGACGCGGCCGATGTGGTCATGATCCATGTGCTGGCGATGTTCGCGCCGAGCTTCCTGACAGGGCCGCTGATCGCGCGCTTCGGCGCGCCACGGATCATTGCGATCGGGTTGGGGG
Source organism: Pseudomonadota bacterium (assembly GCA_039033215.1). Classification (GTDB taxonomy): domain Bacteria; phylum Pseudomonadota; class Alphaproteobacteria; order Rhodobacterales; family Rhodobacteraceae; genus Thermohalobaculum. The sequence goes on from JBCCDA010000094.1 coordinate 3,413, forward strand.
CCCTGGCAGTTGGTGGGGTCGTGGCGATCAGCGGGATCACCTTCCTCCACTTCGCGGCATCGCTCGCGCTTCTGGGCGTCGGCTGGAACTTTGCGTTCATCGGGGCCACCGCGCTTCTGACGGAAGCGCACCGGCCGGAGGAGCGGGCCCGGGTGCAGGGCCTCAACGATTTCCTGGTCTTCGGGCTTGTCACTGTGGCCAGCTTCAGCTCCGGCGCGCTGATGGCGTCGATCGGATGGGACGCGGTGAACCTCGCGGTTTTCCCGGCCATCGCCGTTGCCGGCATCGCGCTGATCTGGCTTGTCACCACGGTCAGACCGGCGCCGGTGTCCTGATCCGGCGCAGGCTTTATTCGTCGAACAGGTCGCCGGTGACGATACCAATGTTGCCGAACGCCTGCTCTAGGATCGTAAGCTCACGCCCATAAGTCGGGGTCACATCCGGTTCCAGTGCCAGCTGGCGGCCATCCTCGAGATCCAGCCGCTGGACCGAAGCCACTACGTCGCGCTCATCGAAGGTGATTGCCAGCACCTGACGGCTAACCACTTCCGGCGCGTGATAAGTTAGGTGCTCGACCGTGGAGGCCACATAGTACCAACCATCGTCCGTGAAGACGCCCGTGGCGCCCGGGCGCCCGATCTTGCGGCGGACGGATCCACGGGTGTCAAGCCCGACCTGGATCTGGGCGAGATCCTCGTCGGGGGGCACGTAGCCATGGTTGCGCACCTCGGGCTCGCACCCCGTCACGATCATCGCGCCCAGTGTTACAATTGCCGCAATACGCGTTCGCCGAAGAAGATGCATAGGTTCCGACCTCGCCGGTTTATATCCCACTTGTCTCCCCTATCTTGGAGGTGCTTTAATTTCAAGCAGGCGGGAGGGGATGCCCACCGCCTGAGGAGACACGACCATGACCGCGAAAAGACACGCCCCGGCCGAGCGGCAACCTCAGGCGCCGCGCCTCGTGGCGTCGTTGCCAGTTGCCCGTCTGTCGCGGTCCGAGCCACTGACCATCGACGTCCAGCCGAGCCCAGCCGAACTGGCGGATGCCGCGAAGTTTCTTGGCTTGACCGCGCTGGAGAGGGTGCGCCTGAAGGCGCGTGCCATCGCTGAAGATGAAGACTGCTGGCGCGTCGAGGGCCGGCTGACGGCGCGTGCCGTGCAGGCCTGCATCATCACGCTGGAGCCGGTACCGCAGACAATCGACGAAGCCGTCTCCCGTCTCTATGTCCCCGAGGCGAGGCTGGAGGCAGGACCCGAGCTCGATCTTGATATCGAGGAAGACGATCCGGACGGCTTTGACCGGGAGATCGATCTCGACACGCTGGTCTACGAATCCCTGGCGCTCGCGCTCGATCCCTACCCTCGCGCCGAGGGGGCGGAGCTCAATCATGAACGCTCGGCGCCACCCGGGGTCGACCCGCTCACCGATGACGCACTGAAGCCCTTCGCCAAGCTGGAGGCGTTGCGTGCAAAGCTCGCCGGCGGAGATGGATGACAACCCGCACCCGCTCGTCCTTCGATCGTCGCAGAATTGCCATCACCAGATCAGAAAACAGTTGCGAGCGATCCAAATCTGGGTATGTTCCGCCACTCGCTCCGCCATGCCAACGGCTTGGGTCTGCTCATCGGACCTCTTTCGGGCTGCCGCACTGGGCGAGTTGCAACGTTAGAGGAAGACCATGGCTGTCCAACAGAACCGCGTCACGCGCTCCAAACGGAACATGCGCCGGGCCCATGATGCGCTCACGGCGACCATGGGGCACGAGTGCCCGAACTGCGGTGAGCTCAAGCGCCCGCACCACGTCTGCGGGGCCTGCGGGTACTACCGTGAACGTGAGGTTGTTGTCGCCGCGGACGACGTGGATCTGGAAGACGACGCGGCCTGAGGGCGTGCCAAGGGCGCCGGTTAAACGCGACCCTGCAACATGACACCCGGAACAGTCATCTCCGTCGACGGGATGGGCGGCGACGGCGGCCCAGCACCTATTATCGCTGGGCTGAACAGGGCAGCGAAGGTCAACCCTTCGTTGCGGTTCCTGATCCACGGTGACACCGACACGCTGAGCCAGCTTCTGCGCAAGCGCCGGCGCCTGCGCGACTGTGTCGAGATCGTCCACGCCAAGACAGTCGTTGCCATGGATGAGAAACCGTCACGCGCACTGCGCAACGGGCGTGACAGTTCCTTGTGGTCCGCCTTGCAAGCGGTTAGCGAAGGCCGCGCGCGAGTCGCCCTGTCGGCAGGCAACACCGGTGCAATCGTTGCCCTGTCCATGGCGGCGCTCCGCCGGGCGCCAGGCGTGCATCGCCCCGCCATCGCCGTCCACTGGCCATCGAACCGTGATGAAGCCTACAATGTCGTCCTCGACATGGGCGCCGATATCAAGGCCGACGCCCGCAACCTTACCCAGTTCGCGGCCATGGGCGCGGAGTATGCGCGGTTGGCGTTTTCTCATGCGAGGCCCCGGGTCGGCCTGCTGAACGTCGGCTCCGAGGAGATGAAGGGCCGCCCTGAGTTGCACGAGGCCAGCGACATGCTGACGGCCCTTGGGAAGGACGGCGACCTAGGGTTCGAGTTCATCGGATATGTCGAGGGCACCGACATCCTGTCGGACCGGGTCGAGGTGATCGTGACCGACGGGTTCACCGGCAATATCTCGATGAAAGCGGCCGAGGGCACCGCCGCATTCATCCGCCGCTCGCTCAAGGACGCGTTCCAGCATTCGCTGTGGTCGCGTATCGGCGCGCTCTTCGCGCTGACGTCGCTGCGGCGGCTGCGCATGCGCATCGATCCGCGCCGGGTGAACGGCGGCGTCTTCCTGGGCCTGAACGGCGGTGTCGTGAAGAGCCACGGCAGCGCCGATGCGGTCGGCCACGCAGCTGCGGTGATGCTTGCCGCGAAGATGGCGACCGACGATTTCCCGGCGCGCGTTGCCGCACGCCTTGCAAAGCTGGATGTCGAACGCCTATCTGAAGGCCCAAACACGGCGGGCGGGGCACACGGCAGATGACTACGTTACGATCCAAGGCGCTTGGCTGCGGACATTATCTGCCGGATAGGATCGTCACGAACCAGGAGCTAGCCGAGCGCTTGGATACCTCGGACGAATGGATCCGAAGCCGTACCGGCATTGGCCAGCGCCACATCGCAGCACCCGGCCAGAAAACCTCCGATCTGGGCACACGGGCGGCCGAGGGCGCGCTTTCCGCCGCCGGCATCACCGCAGAAGACCTGGATGCAATCGTGGTGGCGACGGCGACGCCTGACCAGACCTTCCCGTCCACGGCCACGCGCATACAGCACAATCTGGGGATGACCGGGGGGTTTGCCTTCGACATTCAGGCCGTGTGCGCGGGGTTCATCTTTGCGCTCGCAAATGCCAACGGCCTGATCCTCTCGGGCATGGCGGACCGGGTTCTGGTGATCGGTGCCGAGACGTTCAGCCGGATCCTCGACTGGGAAGATCGCTCCACCTGTGTGCTCTTCGGCGACGGAGCGGGTGCTGTAATTCTGGAACGCTCCGAGGCGACCGGTACGCCGCAAGACCGGGGCGTGCTGGCAACCTGCCTCCACTCGGACGGGGCGCACAACCACATCCTGCATGTCTCCGGCGGGCCGTCCGAGACCCAATCGACCGGTGTCCTGAAGATGGAGGGGCGGGAGGTCTTCCGCCATGCGGTCTCCAAGCTGGCGGCCGTCGCCGACGAGGTCATGGGCAAGGCAGGCGTTGTGGCGGACGATATCAACTGGATCGTACCACATCAGGCGAACTACCGCATCATCGAGAACACGGCACGCCGGGCCGGGATCCCGATGGACAAGGTCGTCGTCACTGTCGAGCACCACGGCAACACCTCGGCCGCATCGATTCCCCTGGCCCTCTCAAGCGCGGTCTCGGACGGCACGATCAAGCCGGGTGACCTGCTGCTGATGGAAGCGATCGGGGGCGGGCTGGCCTGGGGCGGCGCCGTTCTGCGCTGGTAGAACCGCCATTGCGGCGCATTCTGATCCTGAAGTCGACCCGCCAAGTCATTGGTGTTTGACTCTTTTTCGTCCTGTCATCTACTCTACGTCCGAAGAGTGATGGGTGTATTTGGTTGGGGAGAAGCGCGATGGCGGGCAACACGATGACACGCTCGGACCTGAGCGAAGCGGTCTATCGCGAGATCGGCCTCTCCCGGAACGAGTCCTCGGAGCTCGTGGAAGGTATCCTCAAGCAGATTTCCGACGCCCTTGTCGACGGGGACACCGTCAAGATTTCGTCATTCGGCACTTTCACGGTCCGCGAAAAGGGGGCCCGTGTTGGACGCAATCCCAAGACAGGCGAAGAAGTTCCCATCCAACCGCGCCGGGTTTTGGTGTTTCGCCCGTCCCATATCCTGAAGGATCGGGTCAACGCGGGTAACTCCAAATGAGCAATGCAACCGGAAATGCGGTCGAGAAGTCGCCACAGGCGTTCCGAACGATCAGCGAAGTGTCGGAGGACCTGGAGCTTCCGCAACACGTGCTGCGGTTCTGGGAGACGCGATTCGCCCAGGTGAAGCCGATGAAGCGCGGTGGTGGGCGCAGGCTCTACCGGCCCGACCATGTCGCCCTGCTCCGCGGGATCAAGGCGTTGCTCTACGATGACGGGCTCACCATCAAGGGCGTTCAAAAGATGCTGCGCGAACAGGGTGCGCGCACAGTGATCGCGCGCGGCAAGGCGGACGCATCGCTCTCGCTGGAGATGACCGACCCCACACCCGACACCGGGATGCTGCCGCTCGACCTTCCAGAGGATGCACCCGAACGCCTCGCCGATCTCAAGTCCCGAGCGCAGGCCAAAACGGACAATGAGACCGACCCCGAGCGCATTCGTCAGTCGATCTCGCGGCTCTCTGATCTTCTGGAAAAGCTCGAGAATCCGGGCAAGGTCGGGTCCTCCTAGGAATTCCAGCGCTTGGACGAATACGGTTTGCCAAGCGCGTTCGCAAAGGTATATGACGCCTCTCATTGGCGGGCCATGGCGCAGTCTGGTAGCGCGTCCGTCTGGGGGACGGAAGGTCGCAGGTTCAAGTCCTGCTGGCCCGACCACCATGAAACGCCAGCGGCCGAACCGCTGGCGTTTTTTGTTGGATCCGGGGGGAGAGGATCATGAACCAGCCGGGTGTGCTGCCCTCACAGGCCCTGCGGCAGATGATTGCGGACGGCGAGATCCTGGCGGATGGCGGGATCGATGCCCCGCAGATCCAACCAGCGAGCCTCGATCTGCGCCTGGGGCGACGGGCCTGGCGGGTGCGCGCCAGTTTCCTGGCGCGTGCCGGACAGAAGGTGACCGAGCGGCTGGATGTCTTTGCGATGCACGAAATCGATCTCGGCCCCGGCGCGGTGCTGGAGACAGGGTGCGTCTATGTGGTTGAACTGCAGGAGCGACTGGTCCTGCCAAAGGACGTCTCCGCTGCGGCCAACGCCAAAAGCTCGACCGGGCGGCTCGATCTTTTTACCCGGCTGATCGCAGACGGCACGCCCGAGTTCGACAGGGTCGAGGCTGGGTACACCGGGCCGCTCTATGCCGAGATCAGCCCGCGGACATTCTCGTGTCTGGTGCGTCCTGGCGCTCGGCTAAACCAGATCCGCTTTCGCCGAGGCAACGCGATGCTGGACGATAGTGCGCTGCGAGCGCTGCACGCAGCCGATCCGCTGGTCGATCAGAAGCCGCTGATCGACGGCGGGCTCGGCTTCTCCGTAGACCTCACCCCCCGCGAAAACGACATCGTTGGCTGGCGGGCACGCCGGCACGCAGGGCTGATCGATCTGGACCGCATCGGCCACTACGATCCGGCCGAGTTCTGGGAGCCGGTGACGCTCCACCACGCCGGTGGGATCATCCTGGATCCCGGTGCGTTCTACATCCTGGTCAGCCGCGAGGCCGTGTCGGTACCGCCTACGACGGCGGCCGAGATGGTGCCCTACATGGCCGTGGCGGGCGAGTTCCGGGTCCACTACGCGGGGTTCTTCGATCCGGGCTTCGGGCACCAAGCAGCCGGGGGCACGGGGTCGCGCGGCGTGCTCGAGGTCCGCTGCCACGAGGCGCCCTTCGCGCTGGAGCACGGGCAGATGGTGGGACGTCTGGTCTATGAACGGATGACCGAGGAACCGGATCTGCTCTACGGTCGCGATCTCAGTTCCAACTACCAGGGGCAGGAACTGAAACTGTCGAAGCACTTCGCGGCCGGTTGAAGGTTCCTTGCGAGGGGCACAGTCACCTCAGCGCGGGTCTTCCGGCCCCTCGAACATGTCTTCCGTCTCCTCGTCTTCGGGCAGATCGTCATCCAGCGACGAGATCGGCGGCTGGCTGTCCAGCAACCCCGCCGCGCGCAGTTCCTTGAGGCCTGGCAGATCACGGGCGGTTTCGAGCCCGAAGTGATCGAGAAACGCCTGGGTCGTCACGAACGTCACCGGGCGGCCTGGCGTCTCGCGCCTGCGGCCCAGCTTGATCCAGTCCAGCTCCAACAAGAGGTCGATCGTGCCACGTGAGACCGAGACGCCGCGGATCTCCTCGATTTCGGCACGCGTCGCAGGCTGGTGGTAGGCAATGATCGCCAGCGTCTCGACCGCGGCACGCGACACCTTGCGCGTCTCCTGCGCTTCGCGGCGCATGAGAAAGCCGAGGTCTGGGGAGGTCCGAAACGCCCAGGCGGGTCCGATGCGGACGAGGTTGACGCCCCTGCCCTCGTAGCGCTTGCGCACGGCCTCGATGGCAGCCGAGGCGTCTGACCCATGCGGGAGCCGTTCCTCGATCTGGGGGCGTGTCAGGGGCTCGGACGCGGCAAAGAGGATGGCCTCGACCATACGCTCAAGCTCGCCCAGCGGCGGAGCTTCGAATAATGCCTCCGCCCCCGTCTCGCTCATGATGCCTCGCGTCGCCTCATGTAGATCGGGGCGAATGTCTCGCCTTGGCGGATCTCGACCTCACCGCGGCGGGCAAGCTCCAGCATGGCCGTGAAGCTCGACGCGATGGCCGAGCGGCGCTTTTGCGGTTCGATCTCCCAGCCCTCGGGCAGGAACGAGACCAGCGTCGACCAGTCGACCATGTCGCCTATCAGGCCCTTGAGACGATCCAGCGCCGCCTCGACCGAGAAGACCTCGCGCGGGTCGACGTTCAGGGGCTTGTATTCCTCACGTGTCCGGACGCGGGCGTATGCCTTGAGAAGCTCGGCGAGCGAGGCAGACCAGGTGGTCTGGCGCCGGATCGTCACCGACTCGGTCATGCCCCGTGCAAAGAAATCCCGGCCCAGCTGGTCCCGGCCCATGAGCTGAGCGGCAACGCGGCGCATCGCCTCGAGCCGCTCAAGCTGGAAGGCCAGATGCGCCGCCATCTCGTCGCCCGTGGGCCCGTCGTCATCAGGGTCCTTCGGCAGCAAAAGCCGTGACTTCAGAAAGGCCAGCCAGGCCGCCATGACCAGGTAATCCGCGGCCAACTCGATTCTGAGCTCGCGCGCCTGTTCGACGAAGGTCAGATACTGCTCGGCCAGTTGCAGCACGGAAATCTTGGCGAGGTCCACTTTCTGCGTGCGCGCAAGGGTCAGGAGCAGGTCCAGCGGCCCCTCGTACCCGCCTACGGAAACCTCCAGCGCTTCTGCGGCGATTGCGTCGGCGTCCCGCGGAGCGGTGTCGAACGCCACGTCATCCTCGATGGTCAAGTCAGCCATATCGCGCCTCCGCGGCCAATTGAAGGGTCGGGGACGAGCGCCGTGACATGGCCCGGTCGCAGCGGTCCGCCGCACGTCCCGACAGCGTCGGCACGGCAGAGGCAATCGCCTGCATCTCGTCCATCTGGCCATTGCAGTGCAGAATGAGGTCACAGCCGGCCGCCAGGGCCGCGTGCACCCGCGTCTCCATCGGGCCAGAAAGCGCCTTCATGGACAGATCATCGGTCATGAGCGCCCCATCAAAGCCAAGCTCGTCCCGTATCAGCCGGATACAGGCGGGCGACAGGGTCGCGCAGGCATCCGGATCGATCGCCTGATAGACGACGTGCGCCGTCATGCCGAGCGGAGCATCCTTCATTGAGACAAAAGGTAAAAAATCTGTTGCGCGAAGCTCCGCCATGGGTGCCGTGACGACCGGCAGGGCCTCGTGACTGTCGTGCAGCGCACGGCCATGGCCCGGCAGGTGCTTGATCACGGGTAGAACCCCGGCATCGAGCAGCGCCGCCGCCGCCTCCCGTCCGCGCACCGCGACCTCCAGAGGCGTCCGCCCGAAAGCCCGGTCCCCAATGATCGGATGGGCGTTGGGCTGGGGCACGTCCAGCACCGGCACGCAGTCCACATCAATGCCGACGTCGAGCAGTTCGACGGCGATCGCCGTGTAGCGTGCCCGCAAGCTGGCCATCAGATCCATCTCGTCGGTGGCCGCCTCGCAGAGATCGCGCACGGGCTGCCATTGCTGCCAGTGCGGCGGACCAAGCCGCTGGACGCGCCCGCCCTCCTGATCGACCAGGATCGGGGCATCGCGTCCAACAAGCTCGCGCAAGCGCACGGTCAGGCGCCGGACCTGCGCCGGATCAACGACATTGCGCGCGAACAGGATGAATCCCCAAGGATCGACCTCGGCGAAGAAAGCCGCCTCGTGAGGCGTCAGCTCAGGCCCCGAAAGCCCGAAGATGACTGCACGCGCCACTCCGCTCAGCCGTTCCGGACGACGATGCAATCCTGCCCGCGCGCCTTGAGCGCCTGGCAGATCGCACGGGCCTCCGAGCCGTCGCGGAAGGGTCCGACACGCAGACGGTAGAACTTAATCCCGCCCGACGTCGTGGTCTGCACGGCCAGCGCGCGGTCGGTCAGGAGGTCGTTGTTGGCGCGCTGGATCCGGTCCCAGAGCCGCCGGATGACGATCTCGTCGGGATCGGCGGCAAGCTGGATCTGAACCGCTGAATTGGCCGCACGGGTTGCCAGATCGCCCTCGGCCTGGCGATCCCACTCGACCGCCTGGCGGTTCAGTTGTTCGAGGTTCTGGGGACGAGCGCGCGCAATGGGCGAATCGGACGGTGCAAACTCGGTTCCCGTCAGGACGACCGGGGCCGGGTCTTCCGCGGGGGCCTCCGGTGCCTCGGCTTCGACTTCACCCTCGACGACAGGTGCAGGAATCTCAGCGTCAGGGTCGCCGCCGGGTCCTGCCGCTTCCGCGACCACGGTGGCCGGGGGAGAGGGCGGCTCGGGCACGATCTGACCCATGGGCAGATCCTGATCGCTTGGCTGGGGCGGCTCGGGTGCCAGCACAACCGCCGCGGCCTGGGGCGTATCCCCCTCGGTGACCTCGTAGGCTGCCACTCCCTGATGGGGCGTTACGGCACCGCCCGGGTTTTCGGGGCGTTCCTTCTCGGGCGTGAGCGCCGCGCGAATGATCGGCACATTCTCGGCATCGCGGACGCCAAGGCGATAAAACCAGACCCCGAGGGCCATGAGGAGAGACATGGCAATCGCCGCGCCTACCGCCGTCGAGATAATTGATTTCATTCGTCCAAACCGCGCCGAGCGATCGGGCGGCGGATCATACGGATACTCTTCCGAGTCCTGCATCGGTGTCACCTGTACTGGCACCATAACCTGGCGCCCTGCCTGCTGCACACCGAAGACGGGCTCTGATGGCCGCTACATTTCGTTCATCGGTGTGACCCCCAGAATACCCAATCCTGCGCCAAGTACAACTCTCACGGCTTTGACCATCGCAAGACGTGCCTGGGTGAGCGCCGGGGCATCGGCGCGCACGAAGCGCAGGGCAGGATCATCCTGACCCCGGTTCCACTGTGCGTTGAAGCTGGAGGCCAGGTCATAGAGGTAGAAGGTGATCCGGTGAGGTTCGTGATGATGAGCCGCCGTCTCTACCAGCCGGGGCCAGGCTGCGAGCTGGCGGATGACATCCAGCTCACCAGGGTCCGTCAGCGCCGACAGATCGGCCCCGTCGACCTCAGGTGTGATCCCCTCGGTCGAAGCACGGCGGAAGGCCGAGTGAGTCCGGGCATGGGCATACTGCACATACCAGACCGGGTTCTCTTTGGCCTGCTCCAGCGCTTTTGAGAAGTCGAAGTCCAGCGGCGCGTCGTTCTTGCGCGTCAGCATGGTGAAGCGGGTGACGTCCGCGCCGACCTCGTCCAGCACATCGCGCAGCGTGATGAACGTCCCTGCCCGCTTGGACATCTTGAACTCTTCGCCGTCCTTGAAGAGCTTCACCAGTTGGCAGAGCTTGATCTCCAGCGGCACCTTCTGATCGGACAGCGCCGCAACGGCGGCCTTCATGCGCTTGACGTAGCCTCCGTGATCGGCCCCCAGCACATCGACCAGCAGATCGAAGCCGCGGTCCACCTTGTCCTTGTGATAGGCGATGTCGGGCGCAAAGTAGGTCCAGGCACCGTCAGCCTTCTTGATCGGACGGTCAACGTCATCGCCGAACGCGGTGGACCTGAACAGAGTCTGGGGCCGGGGTTCCCAATCCTCGGGCTTCTTGCCCTTGGGCGGCTCGAGCACGCCAACATAGATCAGGTCCTTCGCCTCGAGGTCGTCCAGCGTTTTCTCGATCAGCCCGGTACCGTAGAGCGATTTCTCGCTGAAGTAGCGATCCATGGTGATGCCAAGCGCGCCCAGATCCTCACGGATCAGGTCGATCATCATCTCCATCGAGAGTTCGCGCACCTGCGGCAGCCAGTCCGCTTCGGGTTTGTCCAGCAGGCTCTCGCCATAGGTCTCCTTGATCGCCTTGCCAACGGGGACCAGGTAGTCGCCGGGATAGAGACCCTCGGCAATCTCAGGCGCATGGCCGCAGGCCTCGCGGTAGCGCTCATAGGCTGAGCGAGCCAGCACATCGACCTGCCCGCCCCCGTCGTTGATGTAGTACTCGCGCGTGACATCCCAGCCCGCGAAGTCCAGCAACCCCGCCAGCGCATCGCCGAAGACGGCGCCCCGGGTGTGCCCGACGTGGAGCGGCCCGGTCGGGTTGGCCGACACGAACTCGACGTTCACCTTCCTGCCCGACTTGGAGACCCGTCCAAAGTCGTTCCCGGCAGCGATGGCCGTTGACACGACCTCCTGCCACGCCGCCGGCGGCAGGCGCAGGTTGATGAAGCCTGGCCCTGCGACGGTGACCTCGGCAATCTCGTCCCGCGCCCGCAGCTTCTCGGCCAGCGCCTCGGCCAGATCACGGGGCTTCATGCGCGCCGGTTTGGCCAGCACCATCGCCGCGTTCGTCGCCATGTCGCCGTGGGCGGGATCGCGCGGCGGCTCGACTGTGACATTCGAGAGATCAAGCGGCCCCAGATCGGGCAGCTCGACCAACGCATCGGCGACAACGGTCTTGATCTCGGCAAATAAGTTCATGCTGCGGCTCCTAATCGCGCCGTCTCCTATCCGAACAGCGATCGGGTGGAAAGCACCGATAGGGCTGATAGGGTGTAGAGGGATTGTTTTCGAGGGGGGAATTCATGCGCCAATTGGTATTTCTGACGTGCCTATCCGGCCTGCTAGCCGCGGCATTGCCTGCGCAGGCGCGCACCTGGAAGGCTGCGGTGGATGACGCCGGGCGCATCGCGACCGCGTGGTTCGCGACGAGCGCTCTCACCGACATGCGGTTTTTGTGCTCGCTCCCCGGCTACGATCCGATGGCGTGGGGTCGTCTCTACAACGACATGCACCCGCCGTCCGCGACGGAGCCCGGGACCGCGACGCTGGAACTGGGGCTTCAGCAACTGCCGGGCACGCAGGCCTACGCGAGCGCGCTTGAGATGCAGCAAGGCGGCACCCCCCGGCTGTTCGTGCGCTTCAACGTGGACGGCGAGGTCGCGGCCACGGTCGAGATGCGCTACGACACCCTCTTCGATACGCTCTTCGCCGACATCGCTTTGGACGATCCGCTTCTGGGCGCCTTGAAGGCAGGCAGCCGTCTGACGGTTCTGGTTGCCGAATCAGGAGACTCTGCATCCTTCGCGCTCCGCGGTTCGAGCCGCAGCATCACGGTTCTGGAGGAGCGCTGCCCGCGGACGGCAACGGCTGTCCTTGGCAATCGCCCGACGCCGCAGCCTGACCCGGCAGCCCAGGATCGAGACGCCGTGGTTTGGCGTGATATGGCCAAACCCATCGCAGGGATCGCATGGGTCAATGTTGCAGACAGCAACCCCGAGATGTCGATCGCCTTTGTCGAGCTGCCCTCGACGGGCGGCAACGCGATCTTTCGCGAAGTATTCCTCTACCGCAACGCGGCGAGCGGATGGGAGCGGGTTGGCAAACTGAACAAGCTCTTCGGCAGCCAGCCCCGCGATGCCGTCATGCGTGGCGGCGAGATCGAGATCGTGACGACCGCCCTCAAGGACGGTGAGCCACGCTGTTGTCCGACCGGCATCGCCACCTACAGGATCGACCCCGACAATGCATCGCTTCGTCGGACAAGCCTCGAATAGGTCGTTGTGTCCGCAACGATTGGAACCCGGACCGCCGTCAACGATCGCGCGGCGGCGGGATCAGCCAGTTGGCAAGTTTGCGAAAGAGCCTGAACCAGTCGATCATGACGATACAGCCGAGCACGATGAGCGCGATCCCGACCAGTGTGGTGAGGCCGGTGCCGGGCTGGGGCGCCAGCCAGTCGCCGACCAGCTTGATACCGATCATCAGGGCCACGACAACAAGCATGCGCTTGACCAGAGCGCCCGCCGAGAGCTCCCCGTGCTGCGGCATCAAGCTCAGGCCCGGGACATCGGATCGGTAAGGACCCGGTGCTCCTCCAGCGCGAAGCGGTCCGTCATGCCGGCGATGTAGTCCGCGATCACGCGTGCCCTGCCATAATCGTCCGCCGTCGACAGCACCTGCGCGCGCCAGTCATCGGGCAGCATCCCCGGTTCTTCCATGAAGATCTCGAAGAGATCGCGCACCACAGCGGTTGCCTTGCGCCGCATCCGCTTCACGCGGTGGTGGCGATACATACGCGCAAAGAGGAAGCGTTTGATTTCGGCCACGTCCGCAGCCATTCCCTCCGAGAACGCGATCACGGCGTGGTCCTGCGCCTGGATCTCGGCCAGCGTCTCAGCGCCCGAGCCTGCCAGCAAGGCCTCGGATCGCGCGATCAGGTCCTCGACCATCAGGCCAAAGACCCGGCGCAGCGCCTCGTGGCGTTGACGGCTGGGGTGCAGACCCGGCCACTGGCGGTCGATCTGGCGGAAGCAATCGCCCACCACCGGCAGGGCAAAGAGATCCTCCGCCGTGAACAACCCCGCCCTCAGCCCGTCATGCAGATCATGGTTCACATAAGCCACATCGTCGGACAGCGCCGCGACCTGCGCCTCGGCGCTCGCCTGGGTGTGAAGCTCGAGGTCGTGGCGCATGTTGTAGGAGCGGATCGCCTCCGGAAGCTCAGCCGTGGACGCACCCGGGCTGTCCAGCAGCGGCCCGTTGTGCTTGGCGATGCCCTCCAACGCCTCCCAGGTCAGGTTCAGCCCATCGAAGGCTGCGTAGTGGCACTCGAGCACCGTGACGATCTTCAGGGCCTGGGCGTTGTGATCGAACCCCCCGAAGCCCGCCATGCACTCGGCCAGCGCGTCCTCACCTGTGTGCCCGAACGGCGTATGACCAAGGTCATGGGCCAGCGCCACCGCTTCTGCCAGATCCTCGTTCAGCCTCAGCGTCCGCGCCACCGTGCGCGCGATCTGGGCCACCTCCAGCGAATGCGTGAGCCGCGTGCGGTAATAATCACCCTCGTGCTCGACGAAAACCTGCGTCTTGTGCTTGAGACGGCGGAAGGCCGAGGCGTGGATGATCCGGTCACGATCGCGCTGGAAGGGCGATCTGTGCGCGCTGCCGGCCTCGCTGTGCAGGCGCCCACGGCTCTGGGAGGGATGGGCCGCATAGGGGGCGAGCCAGTCGGGATGCATAGGGGCCTCTTGTGGCGGGCGCGGGCGATGTTACATTTGGCGGGACGTATAGCCCAAGGAAGGGGTCGCGGAAATGGACTTGGACATTCCGGATTTCAGTGCACCGGCCACTGGCGCACCTGCAGGCGGTGGCGACGTGCATGTGAGCGAGCG
>JBCCDA010000095.1:0-17246 GCA_039033215.1 Pseudomonadota bacterium
CTGGGTGGTGGTGAACCAACCGTCTGAGGCACCGGTCGTCGGTGGCCGGGGTACTCTTGTCGACTTACAGACAGGGGCTCTCGCCCATGCCCGGCATGCGGAGAGAGGTTCTAGGCCGCATCCCTTAAGATTTGGCTAAAATCCTATCTGTTCGCCGCGCGCACCCATCTGATTTCATGCAGCGCCCCCCGTTCGGCTATCGCCGTGCTTGGCTGCCGTCCGTAGGAGGGAGAGATTGAACCCGACCCTACCGAAAGCCCCGAATGACCGAGTGGATCCTCAGCATCGAAGGTACGCCCATGGCCGCGCAGGTGGCCATGATCCTCGCGCTGGTGGCGGCGCTCGCCCATGCGACGCTGGGGGCGCTGCAGAAGGGGCGGTTCGACCCCTGGCTCAGCCGCGGCGCCATCGATATCTGCGCCTCGGCGATCGCGATCCCGGTCGTCTTCCTGGTGCCCGCGCCCACCTGGGACGTGTTCATCCTGCTACCCGCCGTCTTCGTGGTCCACCTGGCCTACAAGTGGGTGCTGGCCATGGCCTACTCGCGTGGGGCCTTCACCGCAGTCTACCCGGTGGTCCGCGGCACCGGACCGCTGGCCACGGTGATCTTCGCGATCCTGATCTTTGGCGAGAGCTATGACCTGGGCCAATGGGCGGGCATCGCCATGCTGTCGGGCGGGATCTTCGGACTGGCGGCCTACAACCTGCGCCACGCCCGGCTGGACAGCCCCGAGATTGCAACAGCGCTGGCGCTCGCCGTCCTGACCGGGGTGATCGTGGCCGTCTACACCGTGCTGGACGCCTACGTGATCCGGCTGACGCCCGACCCGTTCACCTTCATCGCCTGGTTCTTCCTGATGGAGGGGTTCAACTTTCCCCCGTTCCTCTGGCGGCGCTGGCGCCAGGCGCAGGATCTGGGGCGCCTTTTCCGCCGGGGCCTCATCGGTGCGTTGATCGCCTGGGTGAGCTTTGGCGCGGTGTTTCTGGCGACGCGGCTTGACAAGGTGGGGGAGGCCGCTGTTCTGCGGGAGACATCGGTGGTCTTTGCTGCGATCATCGGTTGGTTGTTCCTGCGCGAGCGGATCGGTCCGGTGCGCGCGGCGCTCATGGGCGTGATCGCGGCGGGCGCAGTGTTTGTCGAGTTCGGCTAAGGGGTAGGATCGTATGACAAGGCTGGTCTTCTGGTACGAGTTCGCGTCGACCTACTCCTACCTGTCCGCGATGAGGATCGAGGCGCTGGCCGGGCGGGAAGGGCTCGAGGTGGTCTGGCGGCCGTTCCTGCTGGGTCCGATCTTTCGCGATCAGGGCTGGGAAAGCTCGCCCTTCAACGAGATCGCGGCCAAGGGGACCTACATGTGGCGCGACATGGAACGGCTGGCCGAGGGTCATGGCCTGCCTCCTCTTGTCAGACCCGACCCGTTCCCGCAGCACTCTCTCCTCGCCGCCCGCATCGCCACGATCGGAACCGAGGAGGGGTGGGCGCCCGCGTTCACCCGCGCCGTCTATCAGGCCGAGTTCGCGGAAGGCCTCCAGATCTCGGACCCCGCCGTGCTGGCCGGGTTGCTGAAGGGTATCGGACAGGACGCAAGCGTTGTCGAACGGGCGAAGACCGACCAGGCAATGAAGGACCTGCTCCGCACACGGACGGAGGAGGCAATCGCGCTTGGCCTTTTCGGGGCGCCGAGCTTCGTGACCGAGGACGGCGAGCTGTTCTGGGGCGATGACCGGCTGGAACAGGCCATGGCCTGGGCGCAGAAGGGCTGACGTGCGCAGCCCCGGTTCCGCCGAATTCATAACCCTGCTCGCGCTGATGGTGTCCATCACGGCGCTTTCGACCGACATCATGCTGCCCGCCTTGGACCAGATCGGGCGTGATCTGGCAGTCTCGGACCCGAACGACGCGCAACTCGTGGTCAGCTCGTTGTTCCTGGGCTTCGCCGTCGGCCAGATGCTGGTCGGCCCCCTGTCGGACAGTTTTGGGCGCAAACCCGTGATCTATGGGGGTTACCTCGTCTTCGGGATTGGCTGTGTCCTGTCGGCTGTCGCACAGGACTTCACCACCATGCTTGCCGGACGGGTCCTGCAGGGCCTGGGCGCCGCCGGCCCCCGGGTCGTCAGCACGGCGCTGGTGCGCGATCTCTATGCCGGGCGGGAGATGGCGCGGATCATGTCCTTCATCATGGCCGTCTTCATCATCGTACCGGCCATTGCGCCCGCGCTGGGTGAGGGGGTTATCGCGCTCGGCGGTTGGCGCGCCTGTTTCTCGGCGCTCCTGGCGCTGGCCGTGGTCGCAGGGACGTGGTTTGCACTCCGCCAGCCCGAGACCTTGATGGTGGACGCACGCCGGCCCTTCCGGGTCGGCCCGATTGCACGGGGGGTTGCCGAGATTGTGCAGACCAAGGTGGCGACCGCCTACACGCTGGTCATGGGCGGGGTCTTCGGGGCGTTCCTGGGGTATCTGTCGTCGGCGCAGCAGATCTTTCAGCAGACCTACGGCACCGGGCAGTGGTTTGCAGCGTGGTTCGGCGTGGCCGCCCTGGCGATTGGCGCGGCATCTTACGTCAACGCGCAGATGGTCATGCGCCTCGGCATGCGTCTCCTGACCCGTTGGGCGTTGATCGGCACCGTCGCCGGATCCGGTTTGCTGCTGGCTTGGGACACCATGTTTGGCACACCTCCGTTCTGGGTCTTTGTCGCCTGGCAGATCCCGACGTTCTTCTGCTTTGGATTGCTGTTTGGGAACCTGAACGTCCTGGCGATGGAACCTCTGGGCCATATGGCGGGGCTGGGTGCGGCGATGGTAGGCTCGATCTCGACGATCATTGCGCTGCCGATCGGCTGGGCCATTGGCAACGCCTATGATGGCGGGATCACCCCGCTGATCCTCGGGTTCGCCCTGTCGGGTCTCGCTGGTCTTGGTTTTGCCAGTCTGGCGGGATCTCGAACACCGCCCTAAGCACAGATCCCGCGTGACGCGGCGGGCTTGCGACGCTATGTGTCCCGCCATGACAGAGCAGTCTCATCAGCCTAATCCGTTCATCAAGCTCGCGCTTGAGATCGGCCCGCTTGCCGTCTTTTTCCTGAGTTTTCGCTACGGCGAAGATCTGTTGGCCAATCCCGGCATCTTCAATGCGCTGTCTGCGCTGACGGGGCCCGAGATCCTGCTGAGCCAGACGGGTCCGATCATGTTGGCCACCGCGCTCTTCATGGTGGCCATCGCGGTTTCGTTGGGGGCATCGTGGTGGATGCACCGCGAGCTTCCCAGAATGGCGGTGGTCACGGGGGTGATGGTGGCCCTGTTCGGGGGTCTGACGCTTTGGCTGCAGGACGAGACCTTCATCAAGATGAAGCCCACGATCGTGAACTCCATCTTCGCGGTTATCCTGGGGTTCGGGCTGCTGCAGGGGAAGAGCTACCTGAAGATGCTCCTTGGTCAGGCCCTGCCGCTGACCGACCGGGGCTGGTTGATTTTCACCCAGCGGTGGGTTGGCTTCTTCATCTTCCTCGCCATTCTGAACGAGGTCATCTGGCGCACGCAAAGCACCGATTTCTGGGTCAGCTTCAAGACGTTTGCGAACCTGCCGCTGACGTTGGGCTTCATGGCGTGCCAATGGCCGCTCCTGCAGCGCCACTCCTCGGAAGAGCCCGACAAGGTGAGCTGACGGGGTCAGGTGGCGCGTTCAGATCGCGACGACCTCGTCACGTGCGGCCTGGGGCAGGGCGGCACAAAGTTCGGATGCGGTCTGGCCCAGGATGGGATGGCGCCAATCCGGTGCGATTTCAGCCAGCGGCACCAACACGAAGGCCCGCAGGTGTAGCCGCGGGTGAGGCAGGATCAGCTCTTGAGCGACCTCCCTCTGCGCCTCCTCATCGCTCTTTGCCATCCAGGCGGCAACGCTCCCTCCGTTGGGCAGAACGGTATCCCCGGCGGCGAGCAGATCCAGATCGCAAGTGCGAGGCGCCCAGCGCTCCTGACGTTCGCGCCCCAACGCCGCCTCGATCTCGTGTAGCGTGGCCAGGACGCTGCCAGGAGGCAGATCGCTGTTGAGCGCCACCGCTCCGTTGACGAAGTCCGGCCCGCTACCCGGCGGGTAGGCCGGAGTGCGATACCATCGGCTTTGCCGGGTCAGCACAACCCCTGGAACCTGGGCCAGCCAGGAAAGGGCCGCTGCAAGCGTATCAATGGGACCGCTTTCATCCGAAGAGAGATTTGCGCCAAAACCGACCAATTTCGGTTCCAGATGCGTATCAAGCCCCATGGACAATGCCTTCCGGGGGGCGTAACCCCACCCCATCGGTGTGAGCCATTACGTTTTCGGGTGTGGGTATAGGGAATGGCATGCTGAGCAGTATAAGAACAAGATGAGGATGATTGCATGTTTTACCGCGACGAGCGCCTGGCGCTTTTTATCGATGGTTCCAATTTGTACGCGGCGACGAAGGCTCTGGGTTTCGACATCGACTACAAGCTCCTGCGCTCGGAATTTATGCGCCGGGGGAAGATGGTCCGGGCCTTCTACTATACAGCGCTGATCGAGAACGAAGAGTACTCCCCCATCCGTCCACTGGTCGATTGGTTGGACTACAACGGCTTCACCCTGGTGACGAAGCCCGCGAAGGAATTCACGGATTCGACGGGACGGCGCAAGATCAAGGGCAACATGGATATCGAACTGGCGGTGGACGCCATGACGATGGCCGATCATGTCGAACACATCGTGCTGTTCTCCGGCGACGGTGACTTCAAGAGCCTGGTGGCAGGTCTCCAGCGCAAGGGTGTCCGGGTCTCGGTCGTATCCACGATCCGCTCGCAGCCGCCAATGATTGCCGATGACCTGCGCCGTCAGGCCGACAACTTCATCGAGCTTGAAGAATTGAAGGACGTGATCGGACGCCCGCCCCGGCCTGTCCCCGCGGCTGCGCCCGCGTTCGAGGATGAAGACGCCGAGTGAGGCTGTGACCCATGGCGACGCCCGTGCGTTTGACCGAGGCCCCGGCAGATTGCCCGCTGTGTCCGCGGCTCGTCGAATACCGAGAAGCGCTGCGCGAAGAGGAACCCGAGTGGTTCAATAATCCGGTGCCTTCCTTTGGGCCCGAAGACGCGCAGCTGCTCATCGTCGGTCTGGCACCCGGCGTGCGGGGGGCAAATCGGACAGGTCGTCCTTTCACAGGGGACTATGCTGGCGATCTGCTCTACTCCACGCTCGAGACGTACGGTTTCGCGACGGGTATCTATGATGGACACGCGGGCGACACGCTGGAGCTCGTGGATTGCATGGTCACCAATGCCGTGCGCTGCGTGCCCCCGCAAAACAAGCCGGTAGGGCCCGAGATCCAGGCCTGTCGTCAGTTCCTGGAGCAGCGCATCAAATCGATGCCGAACCTGGTCTCGATTGTCACGCTGGGCAGGATTGCGCATGATCAGACAGTGCGCGCGCTAAAGGCCCGGCCACCGCAACATCCGTTCGGTCACGGGAACACATCGATCGTGGGCCCCTACGCGGTCACGGCCAGCTATCACTGCTCGCGCTACAACACGAACACGGGGCGGCTGACCGAGGAGATGTTCCATTCGGTCTTCGCCTCTGTCCGAGAGGCGCTTGATGACTGAGAGCGAGCCGCTTCGCCTGGTCACGTCTGATCAGGCGGCGCTTGAGGAATGGCGCCCGGGTGTTGCGACGCGGATGCTCTATTCGGCGGCCACCGGCGGCGCGCAGCTCTGCATTTTTCAGCAATGGTGTGACCCGGGGCTTGGCGCCCCCGAACACCTGCACGGGGTCGAGGAAGTGCTCGCGGTGCTTGAAGGCGAGGCCGAGGTCTGGGTCGGCAGTTCCCGCGCCCCAGTCGTTGCCGGCCAGCAGGTGTTGATCCCCGCTGGCCGCTGGCACGGCTTTCGCAACACCGGCACCGACGTTCTGCGCGTTCAGGCCACGCTCGCGGCCCCGGTGTTCGAGGCGAGCTATCGTGACCGGGTCGAAGTCACCCGGCGCTACCTGCCGGGCTAAGGGACGACCTTCGGGCAGGAACCCACGCTCGTCAGGCCGAGAAGTAGAACTCCTCGCGCACAATCTTGCCATCCTTGACGGTGTAGAGGCCGAGCTCTTTCATGTTCTCCCAGCGCTCCCCTGACTGCTTCATCGTCACGTCCGCCTGGAAGATCACGCCGAAACGGTCCTCGCCATGGAAGAACGGCCCGTCGAACGAGGAACTGTGCACCTCGGTGTTCGCATTCCACCACGCATGCTTGCCCTTGATGGCCTCGAGCCCTTCGAAAACCGGGCCCATGCCCCCTTCCATGGCTAACGCCTCGACGGATACGGCGTCATCTGCATAGAGCGCGACCAACCCTGCGTCCTCGGTTCCATTGCGGCAATGCTCGAGGAGTGCATTGGCGGTCTTCATCAGAGTCTCGTCAAACATGTTCTTCCTCCCGTGTGATCACGGCAGAGTACCCGATTCGCACGTCAGAACAAAGAACGAACAATCGGGGGCGATGGCGCCGGCAACGTGACCGGCGCCTGCCCGTTCAATCGTAGCTGACCACCTCGAACTCGATCCCATCCGAGTCCTCGAAGTAGAAGCGCCGACCGGGCTCGTAGTCGCCGTGATTGTGCGGCTCATACCCCATCGCTTTCACCTTCGTCTCCACCGCGTCGAGGTCGTCGACGACCACGCCCAAGTGGTTGAGCCCACCCAAGTGGCCGTAAGTATCCCCGGCGGGTGTCGGCGTATCGCCGCGTGCGTAGACCGCGAGGTAGGTGTCCTCTGCGCCCACATGCAGGCTGAGCCCGCCATAGATGCCCTCACCCTTCACGCCGCGCCAGCGGACATGCCAGCCGAACAGCTCGCCCAGGCGGGTGGCGGTGGCTTCGGGATCCGATACGGTGATGTTTGCGTGTTCCAGACGTCCCAGTGTCATGGCTTTTCCTTTCGTTCCAGCGGGTTGCCTCATTCACGCAAGGAAAGTAGGACCTCAACTTAAGTTGAGGTCAATAGCCGGAGCTCAGAATATGACACGTGCAGGTCGGGACTTCCTGACGATCGGACAACTGGCCGACCGCACCGGCAGTTCGGTGTCTGCCATACGCTTCTACGAGGCACGCGGCCTGCTGTCGGCCCTGCGCGATGCGGGCGGGCGGCGGCGGTTTCTGCGCGCGGACATCCGGCGCGTGTCGTTCATTCTGATTGCGCAGCAGCTGGGCTTCACCCTGGCCCAGATCGGTGCACAGCTCGCGCGCCTGCCCGACGGGCGCACGCCCACGAAGAAGGACTGGGCCCGGCTCAGCACCGCCATGCGCGCTGATCTGGACCACCGGATCGAGACGCTCACCCAGCTCCGCGCGCGGCTCGACGGCTGCATCGGGTGCGGGTGCCTGTCGCTCCGAAGCTGCGCGCTCTACAACCCACGTGACGCGGCGGCCCGGCATGGCACCGGGCCGAGGTATCTGATGGGCGACGCGCCCGAGGAGCCCTGATCAGTTCCCGGCCAGCAGGCGCCGCGCGATGACCTGGGCCTGAATCTCGGCCGCGCCCTCGAAGATGTTGAGGATCCGTGCGTCGCAGAGCACCCGGCTGATCGGATACTCCAGCGCGAAACCGTTGCCGCCGTGGATCTGCAGACCGTTGTCCGCACACGCCCAGGCGACGCGGGCGCCCAGCAGCTTGGCCATGCCTGCTTCCAGGTCACAGCGGCGCTCCTGATCCTTCTCGCGGGCGCTGAAGTAGGTGAGCTGCCGGGCGATCATGATCTCAACCGCCATCATGGCCAGCTTCGAGGCCACGCGGGGAAAGGCCGTCAGCGGCTTGCCGAAGGCGATCCGCTCCTGCGCATAGCGCAAGCTGATCTCCATGGCCGATTGTGCAACACCGATGGCACGCGCCGCTGTCTGGATCCGCGCCGACTCGAAGGTCCGCATGAGCTGTTTGAAGCCCTGGCCTTCCTCGCCGCCCAGAAGCGCGCCCTCGGGGACGCGGTGGCCGTCCAGCGCCAGCGTGTATTCCTTCATCCCGCGGTAGCCCAGAACCTCGATCTCACCGCCGGCGATGGTCGGATCGGGAAACGGCTCGGCATCCGTGCCGCGCGTCTTCGGCGCGAGGAACATGCTGAGGCCCTTGTAGTCGTCGGTTGCCGGATCGGTCCGTGCCAGCACCGTCATCAGATCGGTGCGCCCGCCGTGCGTGATCCAGGTCTTGTTGCCAGTCAGCACCCATTCGTCCCCGTCCTTAACGGCGCGGGTCTTCAGGGCGCCGAGGTCCGAGCCTGTGTTTGGCTCGGTGAACACCGCCGTCGGCAGGATCTCACCCGAGGCGAGCTTGGGCAGATAGTACGTCTTCTGCGCGTCGGTGCCGCCGCCCATGATCAGTTCGGCCGCGATCTCCGACCGCGTGCCCAGCGAACCGACCCCGATGTACCCGCGCGACAATTCTTCCGAGACCACGCACATGGCGGTCTTGCCCATGCCGAAGCCGCCATGTTCTTCGGGGATGGTCAGCCCAAAGACGCCCAACTCGGACATCTCCTCGATGATCTCCATCGGGATGAGTTCGTCCTTCAGGTGCCACTCGTGCGCATCGGGGACCACGCGGTCATCCGAGAAGCGACGAAACTGCTCGCGCACCATCTCGAATTCTTCATCCAGACCCGTCGCACCGAAGGTGGCCACACCTTCCTGTTCGGTCATCAACTGGGCCAGACGGATCCGTGCAGCGTTCGAGTTGCCGTGCTGCGTCAGCCACTGCACAGCCTCGGTCATCAGCATGCGCTGATCGTCCTGGCTAAGCCCGATGTCCTGCGGCCGCGCGATCTCCCCCTGGCTCATGGGAATGCCGCCGTACATCTGCCAGAGATACTCGCCAAAGCCGATCTGCAGGATCAGTTGCTCGATCTCACCAAAGCTTCCGTCTGCCGCAAGCCGCTCGGCCCAACCCTGGAGCTGCTCCAGCGATGCCACATAGGTCGCCAGCCACGAATAGGCGTGCGCGCCATACTGCGCCTCGTCAATCTTCGAGCCCGAGACGCGGCCATCGACCTTCACGCGCTCGGCCAGCACCTCGCGCGCACGGTCGCCGAGCATGCGCGCGGCTTCCACCGCGTCTGCGGTCCGGGCGAGCAGTTGCGTCGCGGAAATCGTCTCTGACGGAATTCCAGGCTGGGCGTTCATGACATTCCCCTAGGCGCGATGGTGCGGTGCAAAATCGGAAACGGAGAGCTATAGTGGCACAAGGGAAGCGTCAAGCGGAAGCGCAAGATAATTTCGCAGATCGCCTGTGTCAGAGTGTCATCGTTGCGCTATGGTTTACGCAGGTGCCGTGATCTCCCCCGCCAGATGCCCGCGCTTGATCCAGACCTGGGCGCCTTCGAGACCGGCTGTGGCGGTGGTGGTGGCGCCAGACGGCAGGCGCAGCCACGACTGCGTCGCGAATTCCTCGCCGCCCTCGGCAAACCCGCCCTTGGTGACCAGTATCTCCATCCCGCCACTGGCCTCCAGCGTCACGTCGGCCCCCGGTGCCCACCGTTCCATCGTCACACGCTCGCGCGGGTCCTCGTGCAGGAGCAACGTCGCGACACCGGCCGCTGTCTCGGTGTAGGTGGCGGCCTCTGTGTCCACATGGAACTGGTGCCGGTCGTCCGGATCGAACTGCCAGAGCTTCACGAAGATCGTGCAGCCCCCTTCGGACGCCGGGGTGTGCGCCGTGGTCGGCGGGTTGCGCACGTAGGTCCCAGCCGGAAAATCCCCGTAGTCGTCCTGAAAGACGCCATCGAGCACCAGAAACTCCTCACCGCCCGTGTGCGTGTGGGCGGAGAAAGCCGATCCCGGCGCATAGCGCACGATGCTGGTTGCCCGGGCCACTTCATCGCCGATCCGGTCCAACATCCGCCGGTCGACGCCTTTCATGGGTGAGGGCACCCATTCGGTTTTCTGTCCATGCACCACGGCGCGCTTGGAGAAATCTGCGTTGAGGTTCATCGGGCTCTCTCCCCTTCAAGCGCCGGTCCGCATGTTAACTTCCCGGTAGGCACCGGCGAGGTAGGCATTTGGTAACCACACCACAAGGCACAGGCCTAAGGGGATTGTCATGGCAGAGACCACTCAGCAGTTGCTCGATGCGGCGGAGACGCGGCTGCGCCGAGGCGGCTTTCACCGGGTCAGCTTTCGTGATCTTGCCGCCGATCTGGGGATCAAGAGTGCCAGCGTGCACTATCATTTCCCCCGGAAGGAAGATCTGGGGGCAGCGCTGGTCGAGCGCTACTCGGACCGCTTTTTCGAGGTGCTGGAACGGCGGGTGGAGGCCGGGGAACCCAGGTTGCCAGCCTACATCGCCAATCACCGCGAATCGCTGATATCGACGGACCGGATCTGCCTCGGCGTGATCCTCGCGGCCGAAAGTGCCGGGCTGCCGGCGCCGGTTCGTGCCCAGGTCGTAGAGTTCCTCGAACGGAACGTGAGCTGGCTGGAAAAAATGTTCAGCGACGGTGAGGTCGAGCGGCCGCGGGCTCAGGCGCTGCACACGCTGGCCGCGCTGCAAGGCGCGATGCTGCTGGCCGTCAATCTGGGTGGGTTGCAGGCCTTCGACGCAGTCGCCTCGGACGTGGTGCTGGCCACCCGGGTCCGGATGCGGCGCGAGCCCAGCCTCACCGCGTGACGCCGGCCCTGCGTGGGTCGCCCGCGCTGTCAAAACCGCGTTTGGGATCCGACATCACCCCATGCGCGCCACCGAAGAACATCGAAAGATCGTCCCATGCGCGCGCCTCGGGTGCCGCGGTTAGAATGGCCTCGCGGAAGGCATCGCCACCCAGATCCTCGAAATCCACCGCGCCGTCGGCTTCGACATGGATGCGCGGCGCCTCGACAGCATCGCTCAGCGACATGCCGTGATCGATGACGTGCGCCAACACTTGCAAGAGAGCCGAGCGGATTCGGTTGGATCCGCCTGACCCCAGCATCATGAAGCGCCCGTCGGACCAGTCAGCGGTCAGGGGCGCCATCATCGACGAAAGACGCTGATCCGGGGTCCAGGCGTGGAAGCCGTCGGGTAGCAGATCGGCCTCTCCCAGCATGTTGTTCGGCATGATGCCGGTACCGGGCACGATCATCCCGGCACCTTCGCCGTTCGAGAGGGTCAACGCCGCGCCCATCCCGCCCTGATCCACCACCGAGATGTGGGTGGTGCCCCGCGTCGCGGCCGCGTGGCCACGGATCTCGTTGCGATACCGCGCGAGCATATCGGGGTCCAGCAGTTGCCGTGCGCCGCTGGCCGGGTCCTGGTCGAGCGCTGCGTCGACCCGGGCGCGGTTGGTGACAGCGAGAGTGTGCAGGGTCTCGACGATGTCCGATTGGTACGACATTGCCGCGAGGCCGAACCCGATGAGCGCCCCGCCGAGGGCCGGTGGCGGGTTGAGCGACACGCGCACACCATGGCGGTCGATGCTCAGCGGCTGCCGCCATCTCGGGGCATAGCGGCGCAGATCATCCACGGTCAGGTGGCCGCCGTCCTGGGTTGTGGCCAGAAGAGCCTCTGCGACCTCCCCTTCCGTCACGAAGCGCGGACCTTCATGAGAGAAGGCGTCGAGGACGTCGGCAAACGTGGGATTGCAGTAGAGCGCGCCTTCCGGCAGCAGTTCGTCATCAGGGGCGAAGAGGCTCCGGGCGCTGCCCGTTGCCTTGTAGATGGGCTCGACAATCTTCAGCAGCCGGGCCTGATACGCGGAGAGTCTGACGCCCTCAACCGCGACCCGCCGGGCAGGTTCGGCGAGGTCTGGAAGCGGCATCCGCCCGAAGCGGGCATGTGCCTCGGCTAAGCCTGGCGCGACGCCCGGAACGGCCACCGTGCCCTCGCCGATATGGAATGCCTGCGTTGTCGTGCCGAAGTCCGCATACACCTCCTCGATTGCCAGCTCACCCTCCGACACCTTGCGGCGTGGGGTCTGAACGAAGAAGTCCAGCAGGTGCGATTGGCCTTCCGGCGTGCGTACCATCAGAAAGCCGCCACCGAGCAATCCGGCCAGCACCGGCTCGGCCACCATCGCCATCATGCCAGCGGCAATCACGGCATCGACCGCCGTGCCCCCATCGAGCAACACATCGGCTGCCGCATCGGCGGTCAGGTCGTGGCCAGCGGCGACGGCAAAACTGGGCATATGGGATTGAAGGTGGCCTGAACGGCCAACCCTACCTTATCAGGCGGCCTTTGGCGCCGCGGCCTTCACCTCTTCGCCTACGTGAGGTTCGTATTGGGCGAAATTGTCGACGAACATGCGGACCAGTTCGGCGGCCTGTTTGTCGTAAGCTGCCGGGTCTGCCCATGTCCGGCGCGGCGTGAGCAGGACATCGGAGACCCCCGGGCATGCGACCGGCACTTCGAACCCGAAGTTCGGATCGGTCCGGAAGTCGCCCTTGGCAAGCGAGCCGTTCAGGGCCGCCGACAGGAGCGAACGCGTCGCCTTGATCGGCATCCGTGAGCCTTCGCCGTAGCCTCCACCGGTCCAGCCGGTGTTCACGAGCCAGCAGGAGGCGCCGTGCTTGGCGATCTTCTCACGCAGGAGAGCACCATAGACTTCTGGCCGGCGGGTCATGAAGGGGGCGCCAAAACACGTCGAGAACGTCGTCTGGGCACCTTTGAGACCTTTCTCGGTCCCTGCAACCTTTGCCGTGAAGCCGGACAGGAAGTGATACTCAGCCTGCGCGGGCGTCAGCCGGGCAATGGGCGGCATCACGCCGAAGGCATCGCAGGTCAGCATGACGATGTTCTTGGGCATGCCGGCCACGCCGCTTGGCGAGGCGTTCGGGATGTAGTCGAGCGGATAGGCGCAGCGCATGTTCGGCGTCAGGCTGCTGTCCTCGAAATCCAGCTCCTTGGTGTGCGCATCGTAGACCATGTTCTCCACAACGGTCCCGAACATCGACGTTGTCGCAAAGATCTCGGGCTCCGCTTCGGCCGACAGAGAGATGGTCTTGGCGTAGCAGCCGCCTTCGAAGTTGAAGATACCCTCGTCGTCCCAGCCGTGCTCGTCATCGCCCAGCAGCGTGCGCGCCGGGTCTGCCGACAGCGTGGTCTTGCCGGTACCCGACAGGCCGAAGAAGACGGCGGCATCGTCGCTGTTGCCGGGCATATGATTGGCCGAGCAGTGCATCGGCATGACGCCCTTGCCAGGCAAGAGGTAGTTCATGACCGAGAAGATGCCTTTTTTGTTCTCGCCTGCGTAGGACGAATCGCCCACCAGGATCAGCCCCTGCTCGAAGCTGACGGCAATCACCGTCTCCGAGCGGCAACCGTGGCGTTCGGGGTCAGCCTTGAAGCTGGGCACGTTCACGACCATGAATTCGGAGGTGAACTGCGCGAGTTCCGCGACCTCGGGGCGACGCATCATGTGGCGGATAAAGAGCGAGTGCCAGGCAAGCTCGTTGACCATGCGCACCTTCAGCCGGTGATCGGGATTGGCGCCGCAATAGAGGTCCTGCACGAAGACTTCGCGCCCCTTGAGATGGGCGTACATGTCAGCCTTGAGCACCTCGAACTTCTCGGGGTCCATGGCCTTGTTGTTGTCCCACCAGACGTGGTCGATCACGGACGGCTCACGTACGACGAACTTGTCCTGGGGCGAGCGTCCGGTGTGCTTTCCGGTTTCGCAAAGGAAGGCGCCACCGCGCCCCAATTCGCCTTCGCCGCGTCGGATGGCCGCTTCGACCAGCGCAGGCTCCTGGAGATTGTAGTGGACGGTATCCAGCCCTTGCAGACCTACATCTTCCACACGATGCGACGGGTTTACGACGCCTGTCTCCATGAGCGCTTACTCCTTAAACCGGCCCCGCTCCCCAGGAGCCGCACGACGCGGCTCAAGTCATCTGGACGAAGCATCTTCAGTTCCCCCGACACCCCGTTGAAGGCCGGCGGAATCGCCAGCCGGGGCGGATCAAAGTGAGCCGCGTAATAGTCACTCGCCCCCGTCTCGTCCACCGGCAATTGACGTAGTCGCAGTGCGACGTTCCGGAATTGCCCGCATCGAGACAGGATGGATCATTTGCAGACGTTCATTGTCCCGTTACACTACATCACCTCCGAACGGGTGGTGGTTTTGTGAAGACGGCGGGAACTCGCATGGCGACAATTGCGCTGGTCGATGACGACCGGAACATTCTGACATCGGTGTCCATGGTTCTGGAGGCGGAGGGATTCGAGGTCCGCTCCTACACTGACGGAGCGACCGCGCTGGCGGCGCTGAGCACCTCGGAACCGGATCTTGCGATTCTGGATATCAAGATGCCGCGTATGGATGGCATGGAGCTGCTGCGCCGGCTGCGGCTGAAGTCGGATCTGCCGGTTATCTTCCTGACGTCGAAGGATGAGGAGATTGACGAGGTCATCGGCTTGCGCATGGGCGCTGATGACTACGTGCGCAAACCCTTCAGCCAGAGGCTGCTGGTCGAACGCATCCGGGCGGTCCTGCGTCGCCGCGAGGTGGTCGAAGAGCCCGAGGCCGAGCGCCGCGAAGCGGAGA
This sequence comes from Pseudomonadota bacterium, assembly GCA_039033215.1. Classification (GTDB taxonomy): domain Bacteria; phylum Pseudomonadota; class Alphaproteobacteria; order Rhodobacterales; family Rhodobacteraceae; genus Thermohalobaculum. The sequence goes on from JBCCDA010000095.1 coordinate 14,498, forward strand.
AAGTGATCCGACGGGGCAAGCTTGAGATGGATCCCCTGCGGCATCTGACATCCTGGGAAGGCCGTGATGTCACACTGACGGTCACCGAGTTTCTGATTCTCCACGCGCTGGCCCAGCGGCCCGGGTTCGTGAAGAGCCGCGATCAGCTGATGGACGCGGCCTACGATGACCAAGTGTATGTGGATGACCGCACGATCGACAGTCACATCAAGCGCATCCGCAAGAAGTTTCGCGACGTCGTGGATGACTTCAACTCGATCGAGACGCTGTACGGCGTTGGCTACCGCTACCGCGAGGTCTAGTGCACGGGGTGGCCACCAACCCGAAAGTTGCCACAAAGTCAGATTATCTTGCATGCGTTGTGCATGGGGGGCCGAGCTCACGGGGACTTGGGGGCGTGTCTCCGACTGTGCTCTCGATTGGATTTGAGATGATGTTGACAGTGAGACACAGGTGCTGAAACGGGCGTTCCAGACCATGCCGGGGCAAGGGCCTGTCGGGCTCGACGACCGCCCGCGTCCCGCATCGTCTCGTGAGCGCATCATCAAGGGACTGAAGCAGTCCGCGCCGTTTTCGTCGCTGCAACGCCGGATCATTTTCTTCAACCTGGTTGGTCTGGCGCTGATGGTGACGGGGATCACGTATCTCTCGGACCGCAGCAGCTACCTCGTCGAAGTCTATGTCGGGGCGATGCATACGCAGAGCGCCGCGATTGCAGCCGGGGTGGCCGAAGCCGCCTCGGTTGACGGTGAGGTCCGCCCAACACTCGATCCCGAAGCAACGAACCGGGCACTCGCCTATCTTGCGCCGACGGCCGGGGCTCGCGTGATGTTGTTCGACCTCCAGGGGCGTATCATTGCCGACAGCTACCGGCTTGGCGGTGGCAGCGCCCCCATCGTGGTATCCGATCTGGATCCGCCATCCGAGGAGAGCGGCCCGACGCTGAGCGGCCTCATCGACCGATTGCTGGATCAGATCGAGGGCTTCGGTGCACCGGATCCGCCGATCTTCCGAGAAGTGGCCCCTGAGGGCGCGACCGACGAAGAAGAAGTGTTCAAGGCCCTTAGTGGTCAGGTCACTCAGACACTGCGCGTGAACAGCGAAGGCGAACTGGTCGTCTCCGTCGTGATCCCGGTCAGACGGCTCCATGCGATCGTTGGTGCATTGCGGCTGTCCAGTGGCAGCGGCGAGATCGAACGGATCGTGCGCGAGGAACGCCAGACCGTGCTGGAGGTGTTCTTTCTGGCCGCCGTGGTCTCCGTGGTCCTGTCGATCCTTCTGGCCAACATGATTGCGAGACCAATCCGTCAGCTTGCAACCGCCGCCCGGATCGAAAGCACGTCGGAAGCGCGGATGCTCAACCCCGAACGTCCCGAGATCCCGGATCTGACGAAGCGCAGTGACGAGATCGGCGATCTTTCCGACGCGTTGATCCGCATGACCGGCGCGCTTTACACGCGAATCGGTGCGATCGAGAGCTTCGCAGCCGACGTGGCCCACGAGATCAAGAACCCGCTGACCAGCCTGCGCTCGGCGGTCGAGACGATGGAGTACGCAAAGACGCCCGAGCAACGCCAGAAACTGCTGGATGTCATCCAGAGCGATGTGCAGCGCCTCGACCGGCTGGTGACCGATATCTCCAACGCGTCTCGGCTGGACGCGGAACTGGTCCGGGAGCGGATGGAGCCGTTCGATCTGGGGCGCCTGATCCTCTCGCTGGCGACGCTGACAGGGGACCAGGGCGCGGCATTGGATGTCACGGTGACGACCGATCTCCCCGAGAAACGGCTCGTGGCCCGGGGGCTCGAGGGCAGGCTCGCTCAGGTCATCACCAACCTCTTGACGAATGCACTATCGTTCTCACCCCGCGGCTCGACGATCCGGGTAGAGGCAAGCGTCAACGACGAGACGATCCGCATGGTGGTCATGGACGAAGGCCCTGGCATCCCGCCCGAGAACCTCAAGTCCATCTTCGAGCGTTTCTACTCCGAGCGCCCGGAGACCGAGGCCTTTGGCAACCATTCGGGCCTTGGTCTCTCGATCTCACGGCAGATCGTCGAAGCGCATGATGGCTGGATCTGGGCTGAGAACCGAACGGATCGTTCAGGAGCCCGGTTCATCGTTGAACTTCCGGTCTGAGTGCTGTGCACGGCGGTTCCGAGCAACGCCATGCCAGTGCGGTCGCGCTCGACGGCCAGGGCTGCCTGATCTTCGGGGCGCCTGGCGCGGGCAAGAGCACGCTGGCAATCGAGATGATGGCGCTGGGTGCAACTCTGGTGGCAGATGATCGGGTCGACCTGATCCGGCGTGGCGACACCGTCTGGATGGCGGCACCTCAGTCGCTGGCCGGTGTCGTCGAAGCCCGCGGCATCGGCCTGTTGGCGGTGGACGCAGCGACCGAGGCACCCGTCAGCCTGATTGTCGATCTCGATAAAACACAACCCCAGCGCCTACCGGAGAAACGCACCTGTGACTTACTTGGTCTGGCGCATCCGGTCATCTTCGGACAGGGTGCGTCAGGGTTGGCGGCCAAGCTGGTCTTGGCACTTGGTGGCACCATCTTGGACCCAGACGCGCCGATCAAACGCTGAGGCAAGGGTCCCGTGGACGATCGAGACGACATCGCAGACAGCCCCGAACCACTTGCCGTGCCGTTGGTGGTGGTCGTGACTGGCATGTCCGGAGCTGGGCGGACCACGGCGATCAGCGCGCTGGAGGATCTCGGCTACGAGGCGCTCGACAACTTTCC
>JBCCDA010000096.1:0-16955 GCA_039033215.1 Pseudomonadota bacterium
GCAGCCATCGAGAAGGTCGAGTGGCCCGAGACATACTCCGGGAACGGCGGGGTCACGAAGGTCAGGTTCTGATAGGGCCGCCATTCCTGACCCAGGATGGTTTGAGTGCCGAGATCCGGCCCGCCCCAGGCGTCCACCTCTTCGTCGAAGAACAGATCCCGGATCGCCGACTGGGGACGCACGTAGTTATAGGTGTACTTCGCCTCCCAGGTCGCAATGCCCGCGTCGAAGACGGCCGCATTCACTGCGAAGAACAGCTTGGCGTCTTCGTCGATGCCGTAGCCTTCGCGCAGTGAGATGTCCTGAGCGATCTGGTTCCAGTGGCCTGGAGGCGATTCCGTCCGCGGCCCGTCGGCCCAGAACTCGGCAATGACCTTCTCTTCGGTTGTCAGATTCGCTGACGTCTCCAGCACTTCGGTGACCTGATCGATATAGGCCTGGTTGCCTGTGGTCACGTTCCCGTCAGAGTCCGTGTAGGGATTGAAATCACCCAGCTGCGGCGGCGCATCGGGGCGGAACTGGTCGCCACTGGCGAGCGCGAACGGAGTGACCGAGCCCCATTGCGGGGTCAGCGCAATCTGATCGTCGTAGGTCGATGGATCGTTGTTGTCGAAGATCGGCACACCGTTTGCGTCGGTTAGTGTGCCGTTCGGCACGCGCAGCGGTTGCCAGGCATTCGGATCGAAGTCATCACCGCCCGGAGCCCCGTCCGAGCCTGGCTCGGGATCGTTTACCGGCACGTACCCCGTTGTATCCGCAAAATCGTTCTCGAAGTTCGAGCCATCGCCCGATCGTGCGGCCATCACATTGGCCGCGGCCAAATTGCCCAGCCCGGCTGCAGTCGAGGGATCGGTCGACGTCACCCCCGTATCCAGGCCCAGATCCGCCATGAAGTCGTCGAACTTCGACTGGGCGCCCGGCAGCACGGTCGAGAGCATCCGGAAGGCGGCATAGCTGATTGCTTCGGACTTGTTCGCATCGGATGCGGCCAGCGAGGTCTCGATCTCGGAGTAGTGCCCATAGGCGTCTTCGTCCAATGCGGCCCAGGCATCATAGATGGCAGCGGTTACAAGATGTAATTGGTAGGTTGTCGCTGTTGGCTTGGCGCCGCCCTCGCGGATCGCCTCCAACATCACTTCATTCCACTCTGCAACAATAGATTGGCTCATAGATCTACCCCAACTTACGCATGAAAATGGGCGCAGCCCCTCGCCGACGCCCGACGATTCAATTGTCTCACAGAATCGAGAGCTTGCTTAAGGGCTAATCGTCAGATTTTGGGGTTTTATGCAAATTGTCTGTATTTTGTTAATACAGTTCCGGCAGGCGGAAGTTCTGTGCAACTTGCGGCAGACTCAGGTTGCAAAGATGCGCGCTGCCGGACGTGGCGTTCCAGAGAGAGCGAAACTAACACCTTGGAGAGACAAGTTACTCCAGAATCGGTTCGTTGGCAGATGCTTGGGCAGTCCAGAATCAAAGAGGCCGCCGACTGTCCTGATGAAGACTGTCAGCGGCCCTGGTTCAGATCGGTTTCGCGGTCAGATCACGCGGTACGGGATCTCCTACGCACGCCCAGAAGTCCCAGCCCGGCCAAGCCGGAGAGAAGCAGAAGAACCGACGCGGGCAACGGAACGACCGAGATGTTCAGGTCATAGAAAGCCGAGGCGTTTTTGTTGGGAGCGATTTCGCCGTCGATCTTCAGCGTGTACGTCCCGGCAGCCGCGGCGAAGATTAGCGGACTGCTGCCAGACGCCGAATTCAGATTGGTGAAGTACGACTTCGACCCGACCTCGGTGTTTGTCGCCAGATCGATCAAGCTGAAGCGGACTTCCTTGCCATTTGGCCCCGGAGGCGGCGAGAAACGATTGTTGTTGCCGCCATACACGCTCATGAGGCCTGACTGAGTGCCGTCGCGCGTCACCGCGCCGACTTTATCTTTGCGCGTGTCTTCGGTGCCGTAGCCATCGAAGTCGAACAGCACCTCAAAGCTGGCGGCGGAGGAAAACGAGAGCTCGAACAAGTCTTGCGAACTCACGATACGACCGTAGATCCCGAAGAGATCGCCCGCGACCAGCGGGCCGCCCAGGGCTAGGCCGTTCGGAGTTGGTGTGGCGTCGAACCCAAGCGCCGTGGTGCCGATGACCCGGTCGCGCTTGCCTTCGGTTATGCCGCCCGTCAGGCTGGTCGCGCTTGCGCTTCCAGCTGACACTAGAAATGCGGTAACTATACACAGAACTCGATTGTACACGTAACACCCCTCTACCACGTCGCGCGTTGGTAGAGAAATTGGCATGTTTTCTCAATGCCGTACTAAATATCTACTATGGTAAAATGCTGAGGTGGCGCATTTTGGATACACTGTACTGTTTTGAAGCGTTCTTATCTGTGGTTTTATTCAGATATTTTAACCATAGTCTTGCCGAAGTTGCCGCCTTTCAGCATGTCGATGAACGCAGCCGGGCCACTTTCGATCCCCTCGACGATGTGCTCGCGATACTTCAGCCGCCCGTCGCGAATATAGCCTGACACCTCGTTCAGGAACGCCGGGAAGCGGTCGTAGTGATCGAAGATGATGAAGCCACGCACGCTGAGGCGCTGCACAAGGATCGTCCGCCAGAGCTTTGGCAATCGGTCGGCCCCTTCGCCGCCAGCCATGCCGAGACCGCCCAGGTTATACTGGCTGATCATGCCGCAGACGGGGATTCGCCCCCATGTGTTCATCAGCGGGATGACGGCATCCAGCGTCTTGCCGGCGACATTCTCGAAGTAGACGTCCACACCGTCCGGGCATTCGGCTGCCAGCGCCTCGCCCAGCGCGGCGCCATCGGGGTAGGCGTAGTGGTCGAGGCAGGCATCGAAGCCCAATTCCTCCACCGCGAACGCGCATTTCTCGGGACCGCCTGCCACACCGACCGCGCGCAATCCCTTGATCTTGGCAAGCTGTCCGACGACCGAGCCGACAGCGCCGGTGGCCGCTCCCACGACTAGTGTCTCGCCCGCCTTGGGTCGGCCGTGGTCCAGAAACCCGACGTAAGCCGTGATCCCGGGCATGCCCAGCACACCTATCGCTGTCTGGATGGGCGCCAAGCTGGGGTCGACCTTGCGGATCCCCTCACCGGTCGAGGCCGCGTGGGTGCACCAGCCCATCCGCCCCTCGACGATATCGCCGACCGCGAACTTGGGGTTCTCGGTAGCGATGACCTCGCCGACGCAGCCTGCTTCCATCGTGCCGCCGATCTCGACCGCCGCCGCGTATGACTTCGACTCGTCCATCCGCCCCCGCATGTAGGGGTCCAGCGATTGCCACAGGACGCGAACCAGGATGCCACCTGTCGGCATCTCGGGCATTGGAGCTTGTTCCACGCGAAAATCGGTGAGCTTCGGCGCCCCTTCTGGGCGCGCGGCAAGCACCACGCGGGTCATCTGATCGGTCATCTTGGTCCTCCCTGGTTGGCGTCACTCTGCATCCGGGAACATCGCGTCGTCGAGCCCTGTCTGCTCCAGTCGCGCACGGGCGGCATTGTTGCGCGCCTCGAACCCGACACTGTCATTGCCGCGTGGGAAGGGGTCTTTCGGAACCGGCACGCCCAGCCGGTCGCACAGATCGTCCCAACCGGCGCCCAATTCGTGCACGATCAGCTGGTCTGACGGGACCTCGGCGATGATGGCCGCGTTGTGGGCCTCGAAAACTGCCTTGCAATGGTCGGCGTCCTCGATCCGGCTTCCAAACGTGCGCTGAGCGATAAGGCGGTACCCCATGCCCCGGATCTCGCCGGATGCCCGTCGCTGCAGCAGACGTGGCAAGATAGTCTTGGCAAAGCTCTGCCACCAGCTCTCGGCGTCGCGAACTGTGAGGAGCACCTTGGCATCTGGCCAGTGCGCACTCAGCTCGCGCCAATAGTAGGCCGTCGGCCAGTCGACGGCGCAACCGAAGTCCGAGTAGATCGTGTCCCAATCGGGCGCGATCTCGACCGGCACTGTCTGCCAGCGGGCAAACTGTGTGGGATCCTCGATCACCTCGTACATGTGATGGCAGCGGCCGAGCCCCAGCATCTCCAGCGCGCGCTTCATTGACTCCGTGCCCGTTCGCCCGAAGCCTGCACCTATCACATTCAGCATCGCATTCCCTCTCGTCACCCCGCATGACGCTGGTAAGGTGACGAAAAAAGGGGAGGGCGTCCATGCTTCCAGAGAACCTGCTGGCCGGTCAAATGATGCATCGGCCGCTCAGGGTCGGCGACATTCTGGAGTACGCGGCCGAGATCCATCCGGATGGAGAGATCGTGACTGCCGCTGTCGAGGGTGGGCTGCACCGCGCGACATATCCGGCGCTGCGGACGCGTGTCGCGCGGTTGGCGCATGGCTTGCGCGCCATGGGCATTGGCGCGGGCGACCGTGTTGCGACGCTGGCCTGGAACACACAACGCCACTTCGAGCTCTATTATGCCATTGCCGGGATCGGCGCCGTTTGCCACACGATCAATCCGCGCCTGTCGGCCGACCAGTTCACCTACATCGTCAATCATGCGGGTGATCGAGCGATCTTCTTCGATTCGACGTTCACGCCCCTACTAGAGGCGCTGTGGGGTCGTATGCCGGATGGTTTGATCCCTGTCGAACTATGCGCGCCGGGTCATGTGACGGCTCATACGATCCCAGATGTGCGTGCCTACGAGGATCTGTTCGAACATTCCGACAGCTTCGATTGGCCTGACTTCAGCGAGGAAGCTGCCTGCGCGCTGTGCTACACGTCCGGCACAACCGGAGACCCTAAGGGCGTTCTCTACTCGCACCGCGCCATGGTGCTGCACTCGCTCTTCCTGATGGCGAGCGCCCAGTCTACCTATCGCGCTGGAAACAGGATCCTGCCGGTTGTACCGCTGTTCCATGCGAACGCCTGGGGCATCCCTTATGCCGCGCCGCTGGCGGGATGCTCGATCGTCATGCCGGGCCCGCGGCTGGATGGCGCCAGTCTCTGGGAATTGATGAATGGCGAGGAGGTCGGCACCGCCTACGGCGTCCCTACCGTCTGGCTGGGACTGCTTGACGAGATGGATCGCCGTGGCGCTGTGCCTAAGGGTTTGCGGGAGGTTGTCATCGGTGGCTCCGCCGCGCCGCGTCCGATGATCGAGAGGTTCATGGCGGACTACGGCGTCGACGTCATCCATGGTTGGGGCATGACTGAAATGTCACCGGTGGGGACGCTGTCGGCGCTGACCGCCCGGATGGAGAAATGGCCCCTGCAGGAGCGCATCGATCTCAAGGCCCGCCAGGGGCGGCGGATGTTCGGGGTCGACCTGAAGATCGTCGACGATGCGGGCTCACGGCTGCCCCACGATGGTTTGGCGACGGGCGAACTGTTTGTGCGCGGCAACGCGGTTGTGAGCGGTTACTTCGAGAATGCCGCGGCCTCGATCTCGGCTTTCGACGCCGAGGGGTGGTTCGCGACCGGCGACGTCGCCGCCATCAGCGAAGACGGCTTTCTGATGATTGCCGACCGCACGAAGGACCTCATCAAGTCGGGGGGCGAGTGGATCAGTTCGCTCGACGTCGAGTCGATCGCCATGGGCCATCCGGGTGTCGCCAACTGTGCGGTGATCGCGATCCCGCATCCCAAGTGGGACGAAAGGCCCCTGCTGGTTGTCCAGAAGGCGCTGGGGACGGATCCCGAGGTCGACGAGTTGCGCGCGCACGTGGGCAAGCATCTGGCCAGCTGGCAGGTTCCCGACGACGTGGTCTTTGTGGACGAGCTGCCGCTGACGGCGACGGGCAAGGTCTCGAAGCTGGAGCTGCGGCTACGGTTCAAGGATCATGCGATTGAGAGGACACCGGGATGAGCGAGCGAGGTGTAGCGCTGATCATCGGTGCCGGCGATGCCACCGGTGCCGCCGTCGCACGTCGCTTTGCGGCAGGTGGCTACACGGCGTGCATCACGCGGCGTCCGCGGCATCTCGACAAGCTTGAGGCGCTGGCGGCAGAGATTGTGGCGGCCGGCGGTGCGGCTGTCCCGTTTGGTGTAGATGCCCGGGACGAGGAGGAGACGGTCGCGATGTTCGCCGAGATCGAACGCGATGTCGGCCCGATCGAGGTCTGCGTCTTCAACATCGGCGGCAATGTCCGCTTCGATATTCGAGAGACGACGGCACGGGTCTTCACCAAGGTATGGCAGATGTGCTGCTTCGCGGGGTTCCTTGCTGGGCGCGAGGCGGCGAAGGTCATGGTGCCGCGGGGCAGAGGGACGATCCTGTTTACTGGAGCGACTGCCTCGCGCAGGGGCGGCGCGGGCTATGCCGCTTTCGCCGCCGGTAAGCACGGGCTGCGCGCGGTGGCCGAAAGCACGGCGCGCGAATTGGGCCCCGAGGGCATCCATGTGGCCCATCTGGTCATCGACGCTGCCATCGACACTGACTGGATCAAGACGAACTTCCCCGACCGTTACCGTCCCGAGGACGACGCGATCGTGGACCCCTCTCACATCGCCGAGACATACTGGCAGATCCATTGCCAGCACCCCTCCGCCTGGACGTTCGAGACGGAGCTGCGCCCCTGGTGCGAGACATGGTGAGTGCGGGGCAGGGCGGACCCGAGCACCGCCACCCGCCCACCCCGGCGCCCGGGTCCGCCCTGGGCACAAGGAGACGAGAGCATGAGTAAGACAGTAGAGTTCTGTTTCGACGTGATCAGCCCCGCCAGCTACATCGCCTGGCACGTGCTGCCGAAGATCGCCAAGGCGGCCGGGGCGGATCTGGTGCTGACGCCGGTGTTCCTCGGCGGGATCATGCAGGCCGTGGACAACCGCCCACCCGGTACGGTCAAGGCCAAGGGCGCGTGGATGCGCCGTGACCTGACCCGGTGGGCGTCGCTCTACGGCTTGCCCTACCGGCGCAACGATACCTTCCCGCAGAACACGCTGCATCTGATGCGGGGCTGTGTCGCCTTCGCAGATCGCCCGATGCTGCAGGCCTATGTCGATGCCGCCTTCAAGGCGCTTCATGTCGACAATCGCAACGTCCAGACGCCGGAGGGGATGGTGGCGGTGTTGCAAGCAGCGGGCATCGCGCCCGATACGTTCCAGGCTGCGATCCAGGACCCGACCGTCAAGGACAAGCTTAAGGCCAATACCGAGGACGCGGTCGCGCGCGGTGCGTTCGGCGCGCCCACCTTCTTTGTGAACGGAGAGTTGCAGTTCGGGCAGGACCGGCTCTGGATGGTTGCCGAGGATCTGGGCGTGAACATCCACGCGGCGTTGGAGCGGGCATGAGCGACAATTTCACCACGACCACCACGGTAGCGGACCTCCTCGCCCGCGAAGGCCAGGAGATCGGTGTCTCGCGCTGGTTCGCCATGCCGCAAGCGCGCATCGACGCCTTCGCCGATGTGACCGAGGACTGGTTCTACATCCACACCAACCCCGAGCGCGCCGCCGCCGAAACGGGCTGGGGGGGCACGATCGCGCATGGCTTCCTTACGCTCTCGATGCTGTCGGCGATGGCCTATGAGGTCTGCCCTCGCATCGAGGGTTCTTCGCGCGGTGTGAACTATGGCTTCGACCGGCTGCGGTTCGTCTCGCCCGTGCCGGTGGGAGCGCAGGTGCGGGCGCGGTTCACGCTCGCCAAGGCGGTCACGGAGAAACCAGGCGAAGTCACGTTGCACTATGGCTTGACCGTCGAGATCGAGGGTGCGGACCGCCCAGCGCTGGTCGCCGACTGGATCACGCGGCAATTCCTGGATTGAAGGAGAGCAACATGGTCACGCAGGCGAACTGTTGGGGGGACGAGACCGAGTACGACTACGGTGCAATCGTCACGCAGCTCCAGCATTACCTCAAGCTCCAGACGATCCCCGTTGGCATGAAACGCTTCCGCACGCTGGCCGATGCCGAGCAGGTTCAGAAGCTGCGCCGCCCGCCCAAGGGTCAGCGCTTGGCGACCGACCAGATCGTCGGCCAGTCGCGCTGGATGGGCTGGACGATCGGGATCACGGGGGATGATCTGGTGGGCGCGCAATGCTCGGCGGTCGTGGGCCTCACCCCCCGGGACGAGGATTTCCTGTCGGGCGAGAAGTTCGAGGGCGTCTGGTATGGCACGCGCGAGGATTCTGCCAGGCACCAGGCGGCGATGGCGTGTGCCACCTACGGCGAGTATGAGGCGCTGGTCGTCTCGCCGCTGGCGTCCGGGCGGTTGGGCAACCCCGACATCTGCCTGATCTACGCGACACCCGGCCAGATGATCACCCTGATCAACGGGCTGCAGTACCGCGATTACGAACCCTGCGCCTTCACGGTGGTGGGCGAGAGCGCCTGTGCCGACAGCTGGGGCCGCGCGCTGCAGGACGGCAAGCCGGCCGTCTCGATCCCCTGCTATGCCGAGCGCAAGTTCGGCGGCGTGCAGGACAACGAACTGCTGATCGCCTTCGCACCCAGCTATCTACCGGGGATCGTCTCCGGTCTGGCAGAGCTCAGCCGGAACGGGTTGCGCTATCCCATCCCGTCGATCGGGATCGAGACCTCGCCCGCGGCCGCGCTGGCGCAGTCCTATGGATCGGGAGGTGTCTGATGAAGCCGCAAGCCACCATCGTCACGGGCGGGTCGAACGGGATCGGGGCGCAAGCCGTGGCGGCCCGGGCCGCGGCGGGCGATAGGGTCATCAACCTCGATATCGACCAACCCCCGGCCGGCGCGCCGGGAGAGACCGTGCGGGTCGACCTGTCCGATGCTGTCGCCCTGGGTGCCAAGATGGACGAGATCGCGGGGGATCACACCATCACCCGCGTTGTGAACAATGCAGGCGTGGCGCTGCTCGATCGGCTCGAGGATTTCAAGCCCGAGGACTTTCATCGCACGCTGGATATCAACGTCATCGCGCCCGCGCTTATCGTGCAGAAGGCGCTGCCCGCCATGAAGGCGGCGGGGTGGGGCAGGGTGGTCAACATCGCCTCGCGCGCGGCTCTGGGCAAGACGCTGCGCACGGCCTATGCGGGGAGCAAGGGCGCGCTGATCTCGGCCACCCGCGTCTGGGCGCTGGAGCTTGCGCCGCACGGAATCACCGTCAACGCCATCGGGCCGGGTCCCATTGCGACAGAGCTCTTCACCCGGGCCAATCCCCCAGATGCCCCCGCCACGCAGAAGATCCTTGATGCCATCCCCGTCGGCCGCATGGGCCAGCCGCAGGACATCGCCCATGCCGTCGATTTCTTCCTTGCGCGAGAGGCCGGGTTCGTCACCGGCCAGGTGCTCTATGTCTGCGGCGGCATGACCGTGGGTGTCGCCCCGACGTGAGCACTGACAAGCGCTGGAACCGACGAATTGCCTCTGCTAGGGTTCCCTTACAAGGCGAGCGTCGTCGGACTACTTCCCGGCACAATGACCTTGGGGACAGAGGAGGGAACCCGTGAGAATTCTGTTGGCCGCGGTCGCTATGACCGCATCCCTGGCGCTACCCGCCATGGCTGCCGAGCCGGACGCCTACATGATCAACAATGCCGGTGATCTTGTGAACTTGTGCGACGACCCGTCAAACCAGAGCGCGATCCACATGTGCCATGGCTACCTGATGGGGGTCCATCACATGTATGTAGGCATCGCCGAGTCCCACGAAGTCGACATCTACTGCATCCCCCGCGATACAGAGATGACACGCGACGAATTCGTCGCCCAGTTCGTCACTTGGGCCGACGCAAAGCCGGAAGTTGCGCAGGTCTCGGCGCGCGATGCGCTGCTGACCTTTGCCGGCGAAGTCTTCCCGTGCAGCCAGTGACAGGAGTGAACACCATGATCACCAGATCTCTGATTGTCCTCGCCGTTGCTCTGCCGCTGGCGGCCTGCGGTGACCTGAACCCGACACAGCAGCGCGCCTTGACCGGCTCGGCCGCCGGGGCCGCCGGGGGAGCCGTGATTGGCGCCATCGCCGGAAACGCGGGCATGGGGGCCTTGATCGGCGCCGGAGCCGGGCTGGCTGGCGGCCTGCTCGTCGACCACTCCAAGCGTCAGCAGCAGCGCGCCTACCAGCAGGGCGTGGCAGACGGGCGTGGCGGCAGCTGACCGAACTGAATAAGCGTCCCGCGCAGGGGCTGAAACACATCAAGCCTGCGCGCGGCCCCAAACCGCTTGGCCATGCCCGCTAGTGTGGCCAAGCTCAACGGCTTACTACTGGCCGTCCAGAATCCCGGTTGCCTTGCCATCGATGCTTTCGGTGTTCTTGCGCCTCCAGTAGTCTTGTACCCCGTCAGGGCCCATCTTGGCGTAGAACGGCTCGAGTTCCTCTGTCCCGCGCTGGGCCCGGAAGTCCATCAAGGGCACCCCGGTGCCGCAGGACGTCTGCACGAGGTCGATGGTCAGGTCGAAGATCTGCCGGCTCCCGGCCATCTCGGGAAAGAGATTCGAGAGCGACCCCCAGCCGTCGTCCCGAGGGTGAATCGTCTGCGCGTGGCCATAGACCCTGAGGATCAGCGCATCGCCCGAAAAGGCGCAGAACATAAGCGTCATCCGGGGGCTCTCGCGCAAGTGTGCCGCCGTCTCGTTCCCGCTGCCTGATAGATTGAGCCACACGATCCGCCGGTCTTCCAGTACCCGCAGCGCGTCAAGCCCTTTGGGTGAAAGGTTCACTCGCCCGTCCGGCGCAGCGGTTGCGACAAAGAACATCGGTTGCGCTTCGATGAACGTCCTCAGCGTAGGGTTCAGCTTCTTTCCGGTGGCCATAGCGTCCTCCATTTTGTCGAAAGGATAATTGGAGAACAGAAAAAGAACAACTCCAACGTGGCCCAATCTTTAGGTCGCGCGGCGTGGTCTGTTTTTGTGGTCCACAAGGTTTACTCTGAGGCGCGCGCATGGGAGTAACCCGCGACACAAGGGGAGGAACTCATGCGCGAAGCCGTCATCGTCTCGACAGCCCGGACACCCATCGGAAAAGCCTACCGCGGGGCATTCAACGACACGCAGGCACAGGCACTGGGCGGGCATGCAATTCAGCACGCGGTCTCGAGAGCCGGGGTCGATCCAGGCGAAGTCGAGGACGTGATCATGGGCTGCGCCTTGCAACAGGGCTCGACCGGCTCGAACATTGGTCGCCAGGCGGCGATGCGTGCGGGGCTGCCCACCAGTGTGGCGGGCATGTCCATCGACCGCCAATGTGCCTCGGGCATGATGGCGATCGCCACGGCTGCCAAGCAGGTCGTCCATGACGGGATGACCGTGGCCGTGGGGGGCGGGGTTGAGTCGATCTCGGTTGTGCAGAACCAGAACATGCGCAAGGACCGCACCCGCGATCCCTGGCTGACGGACCATATGCCCGCGCTCTACATGACGATGATCGAGACGGCCGAGACCGTGGGCGCCCGCTACGGGGTTTCGCGCGCCGATCAGGATGCCTTTGCCCTTCAGTCGCAGCAACGCACGGCCGCGGCCCAGCAGCGCGGCGCTTTCGACGACGAAATTGCGGCGATGTCTACCGTCAAGAAGGTGCAGGACAAAGCGACGGGCGAGATCTCGGACCAGGAGGTCACGCTCGACCGCGATGAGGGCAACCGGCCGACGACCACGATCGAGGGTCTGGAGAGCCTCGCGCCAGTCTTCAAGGACGGCATCACCATGGCCGAGGGGCAGTACATCACAGCCGGCAATGCCAGCCAGCTTTCGGACGGGGCGTCCGCGTCGGTCGTGATGGAGGCCAAGGAGGCCGAGAAGCGCGGACTTGAAGCGCTCGGCTACTACCGTGGCATGGCGGCGGCGGGGTGTGACCCCGACGAGATGGGCATCGGGCCGGTCTTCGCGGTGCCGAAGCTTCTGGCCGCGAATGGGTTGAAGATGGACGACATCGGGCTCTGGGAGCTGAACGAGGCGTTTGCAGTCCAGGTGCTCTACTGCCGCGACAAGCTCGGCATCCCGAACGAACTACTGAACGTCAACGGTGGGGCGATCTCGGTTGGCCATCCCTACGGCATGTCGGGCGCCCGCCTCGTCGGCCACGCGCTGATCGAGGGCAAACGCCGCGGCGCCAAGTATGTCGTCTGCACCATGTGCGTTGGCGGCGGCATGGGCGCGGCAGGGCTCTTCGAGGTTGCCTGAACGCCGACATGCCTGGCGCGCGGTCGGCGCTGGCCGCCGCCAGTTTTTGGCGCTTGCTCTGGCCGGCGCCGCCTTCCCTGTGGGCGCGTCAGCCGATGCACCCGGGCGCCGTGTCACCTACGTCGTCGGCCCCGTGTCACCTATGCCTAGCGCCGATACGGTCATCCACACGATCCTGGGCCGGCTCGCAGAGCTGGATCTGAACGCCTCAGTACGCCAGATCGGGACCGCGCTCGAATTCACCGTGGATGCGGCAATGGAACCAGAGCTGCTGGCGCAAGTGCTTACCCAACAAGGTCTCTTCGCAATCCATGCCGAGGCGGAGCAGGTATCAAAGTGCGAGCCAACGGATCCAGCCCGTATCTGCTTGCCGTCACTCGACGGTGAGGAACGCTACCGCATGGCGCCGATCGCATCGGTCTCAAGCGCTGATCTAGAGGAAGTCTCGCCCACTGTAGATCACACTGGGCTCCCGGCGATCATGGTTCGCTTGAGTCGGTCGGGTGCGCGCCGCTTTGGGAAGCTAACGGCTGAGCGAGTGGGGGAGTTCATCGCACTTGTCCTCGACGGTGTCGTTGTGATCGCCGCGCGCGTTCAGTCGCTGATACTTGGTGGGAGTTTCACCGCGCCTACAAACGGACTGGACGCTGAGCTTTGGGCTGCGATCCTTGGGCAACCGCCCCTTCCGGCAGCCCTGACAATCTACGAGGTGAGAGAGGCGAGCAATCCATGAGCTCAGACAATCTCTCGACTGACCCGGTTCCCGACTTCGGGCGGACGGCGATTGACTATGCGCGCTATCGCCAGGGCTTTCCGGTGCAGCTCTTTGACGAACTTGCCGAATTCAAGATCGGTATGCCGGGCCAGCGTGTGCTGGATATCGGGACCGGGACCGGGTTGATGGCGCGCGAGATGGCGCAGCGCGGCTGCGAAGTGACGGCGCTTGACCCGTCCGAGCAGATGCTGGCCATGGCCATGGAGGATGCGGAGGCGGCGGCGCTCGACATCGGACACCTCTGCGCCAGCGCCGAACAGACGGGCCTGCCGGGTGGCGCTTTTGACATCATCACAGCGGCGAATTGTTGGCACTGGTTCGACCGGACGGCGGCAGCGACAGAGGCGATGCGGCTGCTTGCGCCCGGGGGGCGGCTGGTCATCGCTCACCAGGAATGGCTGGTCCAGCCGGGCAATCCGCTTGAGCTGACGGTCGAGACGATCCGCCGCCACGCGCCCCTGCCTGAAGACCGGCTCTGGACGTTCAAGTACCCGGAATGGCTGCTGGAACTGCACATGGAAGGATTCGCCGATTTCCGGATTCTGGGCTTCCCGGCGAGGCTGCTCTACACGCACGAAGAATGGGTGGGGCGGATGGTGGCGTCCGCCTGGATCGGACCGAAATTGTCACCTGCCGAGATCACCGCGTTTCGGACCGACTTCACAGCGCGCCTGGCAGGCCGCCACCCTGATCCCATGGAAGTCGATCACAGGGTCTTCGCCGTGGTTCTGAAGAGACCGTGACGGCGCTCAAGATCAGTCCCCCCAACGCCGCTTTCGTTTGCTCTAGCACGTGGTGAACTGAAGCTACATTCCGACAGACGTCAGCACGTTTCTGATGACAATTCGACTTGAATTCGAAGAGACATATCCTCGTCGGGGCGCAAGCCACAGGAGAACACGATGACAGATACCGCCGACCGTCCGAACCGCGATCTCGCATCGGAGTTCCTTGCGCTGCACGAATTCATCCCCGCTGCACGTGCGGCGATGACTGATGAGGGTTGGGACTATCTGATCGGCGGCACGGAAACCGAGACGACCCTGGCGCGCAACCGCGCCGCGCTCGACGCTTTGGCATTGCGGCCTCGCGTGCTGGTAGATGTCTCCAAGATCGACAGCGCCGGTGAGTTTCTGGGCAAGATCGTGCGCTTGCCGGTCTGTCTGGCCCCCGTGGGGGGGCTGGAGGTCTGTGATCCCGACGGCGCCCTTGCGGTCGCCCAGGGGGCCGGCGGTTTCGGCGTGCCGATGATGCTCTCGTCGGTTTCCCGGCGGACGAAGGAGGAGATCCGCGCGGCCACCGCGTCCCCGGCGCTCTTCCAGCTTTACGTCCGGGGGGGTGAGGGCTTCATCGAAGACCATGTGGAGGCATCGATCGAGGCAGGGTTGGACGCGTTCTGCTTCACTGTCGACACCGCCGTCTATTCCCGCCGCGAGCGGGACATCGTGCGCCGGTTCGACAAGCCCTGGCGCCAGCATGTGGACGAGGCCGCTGTTGACGCGCAGGCGCGGCTCAGCTGGTCGGATGTCGCCCGCATCCGAAAGGCCTATGATGTGCCGCTGATCCTGAAGGGGATCATGACGGTCGAGGATGCGCGGATCGCCGCTGACCACGGAGTCGAGGTTGTCTACATCTCGAACCATGGTGGACGACAGCTGGATCACGGGCTGGGCTGCCTGGATGTGCTGCCGGAAATACGCGGCGCCCTGGGTTCCGAGACCCGGATCATGGTCGACGGCGGCGTCTCCCGCGGAACGGACATCGTAAAGGCGATGGCGCTGGGGGCTGATTGCGTGGGGCTCGGCCGGCTCTATTGCTACGGCCTTGCGGCGGCGGGCCGGGCCGGTATCGTCAGGCTGCTCGAGATCCTCGAGGACGAGGTGCACTCGGCTCTCGGGCTGGTGGGGGTGGCGTCATTTGCTGACCTGACGCCCGATCACGTCCGCCACGGCGCCCCGCTCGTGACCCGTCCGCATGTGCATTCTGCCTTCCCGCTGCTCGACTGAGAATGTGGATTGGGCCCCGGCTCCCGCCTATGCACCGGCCATCCCATCTGTTGCCGGCCCTTGAAACCGCGCCATTGGGACCTCTGCGCTGGCCGTGATCTCGATCACCAGCCGCGGATCAAAGAGCTTCGCGACCTCGACAGTCGTGGTGATCGGATAGGGTGGCTGGAAGAACCCGACCCGGATATCGCCCGCGGCCATGAACGCCTCAATGTCGGTGGCGTAGTGGACCAGCGAGACGACATCCCCCATCTCCCCGCCAATCGCGGCCAGCGCCGTTTGGATGTTGCTGAGCACCTGATGGACCTGCGCGCGCATGTCGCCAGGACCAACAACCTCGCCCTCCGCATCAAGCGAAACCTGGCCCTTCAGATGGACCATCTGTCCGGCTCCCTGGATCGCCATCATCGAAAACGCGCCAAAGGGCTGCCACAGGGTGTCGGGATTGTGCAAGAGCGCCATCTTCTTCTCCGCCGAGATGTGGAAACTGGGGTGCCCGGCCGAGGTTCACGCACTCGTGGTTTGAGCGCAAGGGCACCGCACGCGATGTGGGTAGGTAAGACGGGAGGGCTTGGATGCGCTGGTTGGCTGTCATTCTGCTGATGTTGCCGATGCAGGCCCTGGCGTGCGGGGACGGTACACGTTGCGAGGTCGAGGGTGGCTACTATTTCGTGGCCGAGCCGCCCGATTGGGACCGAACCACCCCGCTGCCGGTGGTGGTCTATTTCCACGGCTGGAACAGCTCGCCGGAGGCGACCTTCCGCAACCGGGCAATGATCGAAAGCGTCACCACGCGCGGCGGCCTCTTCATAGTGCCCTGGGCGCCCAACGGGTACTGGCGTCAGATCGGACCGGGCCGTGATGGCGGGGGGCGGGACGAGGCCGCCTTCATCCGTGCGGTCATGGCCGATGTCACCCGGCGCTGGCCGATCGATCCGGCGCTCACCATGACCTCGGGCTTTTCGCGCGGCGGCTCGACCAGCTGGAACGCCGCCTGTTACCTCGGCGATCTCTTTGCTGCCCACGCGCCCATCGCCGGTGGGTTCTGGAACTCGACACCCCAGGACTGCCCGACTGGCCCCGCCACCGTGCGCCACATCCACGGGTTGTCCGACCGAGTGGTCGCCTATGACGAGGTTGGCATCTACAATTCGATGCCCATACCCGACGGGCTGGATGTCCTGTTCAGATTGGCAGGC
Source organism: Pseudomonadota bacterium (assembly GCA_039033215.1). Lineage (GTDB taxonomy): Bacteria > Pseudomonadota > Alphaproteobacteria > Rhodobacterales > Rhodobacteraceae > Thermohalobaculum. The sequence continues at coordinate 16,042 of JBCCDA010000096.1, forward strand.
GCAGGGGATGCGCCGTCGCACAGCTACACCCTCGACCATCCCAAACGGCCCCGCACCTGCAATCGCTACGATGGCACCACGGGTCACAGCGTCGAGATCTGTCTGCATCCGGGCGGTCACTCGATCCCCGGCGAATGGGTTGGCGAGGGGTTGGACTGGCTCAGGGAGCTTTCCGCCCTAAAGGACTGATGTGCCGGCTCGCACGGAACTCCCAAATGCTTCATCTGGCCCAAAATACCTCGCGAGGTCGCCAAGGTTGAGCCAATCGCCGCCCGAGCCAACCTAGATCCTCATACTGCATGTATCAGTGTATTTTATTATCTCGCTGCATCTACTTTGTCGGTTTGATGTGAGAAAGGGAGCGAAATTGAGCGCAGTTTAGCATCGGCTCACTGAGCGGCGTCATCTGATTGGTCCGAGTTGATTGTTGGTGCATGATCGGTCTGCGGTCCCACTGGACGATGGTTTCGGCTGCCGGTGGGCAGTGGCCCAATGCGCTATGTGGTCTCTTCGTGTTGTAGTGTCGCCGCCATTCTTCGATGACGATCTGTGCCTCGCGGAGCGAGTAGAAGATCTCGCCGCCCAACAACTCATTGCGTAACCGACCGTTGGAACTCTCGCACTGAGCGGCCCCGCGCGCTACCGGTCCGATCGTCGTCGCGAAGCCGTTCTCCCACGGGCTGCCCGGCTCAATGAATGTCGTCTTGGCGCCAACGGTGTTGATCCATCTCTTCCCAGCCTCCGCGACGAACTCAGGTCCGTTATCGGACCTGATAAACACCGGGACGCCGGACAACGTACTCTCGCTACGTTCCGGTCCTGGACGCGAGGTTCAGCTATCGGGGTGAAAACGTGGTGACGACCCTGGACCGAGTGTGCAGCCAGATCGGTTATCCCAAGACGATCCGTGTCGA
>JBCCDA010000097.1:0-16725 GCA_039033215.1 Pseudomonadota bacterium
CCCGGCGCGGGCGTGTTGCAGACTTGGGCGCTCATGCCTCGGCGATTTTCACATACTCGAAGTCGCCGGGTTTATTGTCGATCCCTACCTTCGGCGGGGCAATGTAGCCTGCGTATTGCCCAGGCTCCCAACAGGGCTCCATCAGGCTTTCGATGTAGTCGGCATCCGATTGGTTGGGCAGCCAGTCGGCCTTCTTGGCCTCCCAGGTCGCCTGATCGATGATCGTGCCCTCGGGGTCCACGGGCACGCCCTTGAAGGTGCCGATCTGACGATGGAAGCCCTCGTGCGGCAGCTTGAGCTCGAAGCTCACGCCCTGCTTCTTCAGAAGCAGGTTCCAGCGCCGAACCCCGCCAGAGGCGTTGACCACGTAGTCATCCCGCAGCCGCAAGTTGATGGCCGAGAGCGCGGGCACCTCGACGAACTCGATCCGGCCATCGACGATCTGACTGACCGGGTAGGTCGCACCGTCGAGCTTGTGGTCGTCCTCGATCTTCGCTTCGCGGTAGCGCCCCTTGATGCCCGCGTTGAAGGCATTCGCGGCGTTGGTCGAGACCTCGGAGCCGAAGAGATCCAGGCTCAGCGTGTAGTGCAGGTTCAGCTTCTTCTGGATGGTGGGCAGGTCGATGACGCCAAGCCGGCGCACGGCGGCGATGTCGTAAGGATCCTCGATCCCGGCCTCCTTCATCGCCTGGCAGGTGCGCAGGATGATGCGGCCGACGCCCGTCTCGCCGACGAACATGTGGTGCGCTTCTTCCGTCAGCATGAACCGGCAGGTGCGCGACAGGGGGTCAAAGCCCGATTGCGCCAGCGCCTCGAGCTGCATCTTGCCGTCGCGGTCGGTGAAATAGGTGAACATGAAGAAGCTCAGCCAGTCGGGGGTTGCCTCGTTGAAGGCGCCCAGCATGCGCGGCGCTTCCTCCGATCCCGATTGGCGCCGGAGCAGATCATCCGCTTCCTCGCGCCCGTCGCGGCCGAAGTACTTCTGGAGCAGGTAGACCATCGCCCAGAGGTGACGGCCCTCCTCAACGTTCACCTGAAAGAGGTTGCGCATATCGTAGAGCGAGGGCGCGGTCAGGCCCAGGTGGCGCTGCTGCTCGACCGACGCCGGCTCGGTGTCCCCCTGGATCACGAGCAGGCGACGCAGCATCGCGCGGTGCTCACCCGGGACTTCCTGCCAGGCGGGTTTGCCCACATCCTCGCCGCAGGGGATCAGGCGGTCCTCGACCTGAGGTGCCAGCAGCACGCCCCAGCGGTATTCGGGCATCTTCACGTAGTCGAACTTGGCCCACCCCGTCGCGTCGACCGAGACGGCCGTGCGCAGGTAGACGAGGCTCTCCTGGAAGCGCTGGGGGATCAGATCGTTCCACCAGGTGATGTAGCCGGGGTGCCATTTCTCCAGCGCCTTGAGGACTCGCTTGTCGGATGAAAGCCCCACGTTGTTCGGGATGATCGTATCGTAGTCGACGTTGATGAGATCGAGCATGAAGGTCTCCCAGTCAGGCGGCTTGGTGGAGGAGGTTGCCCAGCGCACTGATGCAGGCGGCAATCTCGTCCTCGGTATTGTAGTAGTGCGGTGCTATCCGGATCAGCGTCGGCATGCCGCGCTTGTCGAAATCGAGGCGCGTGCTGGACGGCGAGGATGTGCCGATGGCGAAACCGCGGTCGGCCATCTCGCGCGCCAGAACGTCGGGGTCGCCGCGCGGTGTGGTCAAGCTGACGATCCCGCAGCGCTCCTGCCCCAGGTCACGAACGTCGACGCCGGGCAGGGCCGTGAGCAGGGCGCGGGCATGGTCGGCGAGGTCCTTCACGCGGGCCTCGATCGCGTCGATCCCGATGGCATCGGCATAGTCGAGGGCGGCGCCCAGGCCCGCGCGGAGCGCATAGGCATTCTCCCAGTTCTCGAAGCGGCGCGCATCCGGCTTCAGGGCATAGGCGTCGCGCGACACCCATTCGGCAGAGTGCAGATCGATCACTGCGGGCTCGAGTCTCTCAGCCCGGTCCTGTGCGACATAGAGGAAACCCGTTCCACGCGGGGCGCGCAGGAACTTGCGACCAGTCGCAGACAGGAAATCGCAGCCGATGTCGCGGACATCGATGCGCAGCTGCCCGACCGCCTGGCAGGCGTCCAGCAAGTAGGGCACGCCGTGCTTGCGGGCGATCTTGCCCGCCCCAGCGGCGGGGTTCACCAGCCCGCCCGATGTCGGCACCCAGGTCATGGCGAAGACAGCGACGTCCGGGCCCATGGCGGCGTCAAGCGCATCGAGGTCGATGGCGCCTGTCTTGTCCGAGGGCACGACCTCGATCGTCACCCCGTCGCGCTTGGCGCGCTGCAGGAAGGCCAGGTAGTTCGATGCGTACTCGGATTCGCAGGTCAGGATGCGTTGACCCGGGCTCATGGGCAGGGCGTAGAACGCCTGGCACCAGGCGACGGTCGCGTTCTCGACCAGCGCGATCTCGCGCGGGTCTGCATTGATGTGGCTGGCGACCTTTGTGTAGACGCCGTCCAGCTGCTCGCGGCGCGCGGCAAACGCCTCGTACCCGCCGATCTCCGCCTCGAACTGAAGAAACTCGATCACGGCATCGAGGACCGGTTGGGCCGGGAGCGCCGACCCGCAGGCCAGCATATGGGTGCCATGCGCGAGCCCCGGGGTCTCGGCCCGAATGCGAGCGAGGGTATCAGAGGTGATCATACGCGGCTCCTGTCGAACTGAGCACGCTTGCCGGTGCCGTAGCGCAGCAGTGCGCCCTCGGGCCCGACCGCATTCGGCCGCTGGAAGATCCAGTTCTGCCAGGCGGTCAGGCGGGCGAAGATGCGGGTCTCCATGGTCTCGGGGCCGGGGAAGCGCAGGTTCGCCTCCATCCCGGTCAGCGCATCGGGGGAGAACGACGCCCGTTCTTCGAGGAAGATGCGGATCTCGTCCTCCCAGTCGATGTCGTCAAATATGAAGGTGACGAGCCCATAGGCCTCGGCCTCTGTGGCCCGTTGCTCATCACCTGTCAGGCCCCCCAGTCGTTCTAAGCGATCGGGATCGTCCAGGAAACGCGTCGCAAGGCGGCTCAGACCGTTCGCCATCGGATAGTCTTGGAAGTTTCCGTAAGTCAGAGTGACATTGGCAGGCGCGCGATTGTCGCCCTCGAACTCACCCTCCATCATGTAGCTGCGGTCGACGGCCCACAGGATCTCGGCCAAGACGCCAGCAAAGCACGACCCATGCTCCACGAGCGCGATCATGGATCGCGAGGACACATCAAGCCGCTTCAGCACGCGCTTCCAGAGGTGGCGAACCTCCTCGGCCAGCCAATGGTGGCGTTCGACAGCGATCACCTCCTCGTGCGCCATGACCGCAAGGGGATCACCCTGACACCGGAAGATCCAGAGTCCGATCTCCTCTTCGTTCATACGAAGGTGCAAAATGGCGTCATCCAATTCGCGTGCGAGGCGCAGCAACCACGTCTGGTCACCCTCGGCCTGAAAGGCGGCCATGTCTTCGGGAGCGGGGGAGTTCGGTCCGTAGAGCGTAAGTGTTGCTGTGCCGGCGCCGCGGTCGATAGCGACTTCCATCAGCGAGTAGATGATGGCGTCCTCGTTGAGGGTGCGCTCCAGGGGACCGAGCCTGACGCCCTCGAGATCGGTTGGACGGGACGCGGCGGTCGCGATGTCCGCTGCCCGCGCCGCCACCACCGCGTCGAATTCCGAGTTCTTGACGATCTCGTCCACCAGACCCCAGTCCAGCGCACGCTGGCCGCGGGCGCCTTCCTCCATGGCACAAAACACATCTGCAAGGTCGCGGCGGACCTTGCGCTTGTCGGTGACGCGCGTGAGTCCCCCGGTCCCCGGCAGCACCGCCAGCAGCGGGACCTCGGGCAGGGCCACGTTCGAGGTGCCATCATCGGCGAGGATGATGTGGTTGCAGGCGAGCGCGAGCTCGTAGCCACCACCGGCACAGGCACCGCGAATGGCGGCGATGTAGTGCTGGTCGGAGTCTTCGGCTGCCGACTCCATCGCATTGCGCGTCTCGTTGGTAAACTTGCAGAAGTTGACCTTGTGGGCATGGGTGGCGGCCGCGAGCATCCGGATGTTGGCGCCCGCGCAAAAGACACGCTCCTTGGCCGATTGCAGGACCACGGCGCGGACGCCCGGATGCTCGAAGCGCAGGCGCTGGACGGCATCGGCCAGCTCGATGTCAACGCCCAGATCGTAGGAGTTCAGCTTCAGCTCGTAGCCCTCGAAGAGCGCACCATCCTCGGCGACGTCCATGATCAGGCGCGCCACCGCGCCATCGATCTCAATCCGCCAGTGACGGTAACGCGACGGGTCGGTCTGGTGGTCGATCACGGCGTCTCTCTCCCGGTTTTTCGCGGACGATAGGCGATGCGCCTCGGCGACGCCAGTTGGTGCGGGGCCTTTATGGTAGCTGTCCAACGAAACGGGCGAGCAGCGGGATCACGATCTCCGGACGCTCGGCATGGGGGGCGTGGCCTGCGCTATCAATGAGGTGGATCTGAGCGACCGGAAGGTGCCGGGCGATCACGTCTACCTGCGCCCGCGTGCCGTAGGGGTCGTCCATGCCCTGGACCGCGAGTATGGGACACGCGATCCGGTCGAGGCAGGCCGTGATGTCCCAGTCCCGAAACGCCGGGCTCAGCCAGGCGTCGTTCCAGCCGCGGAAAGCCGCGTCGACGTGGTCGTGGTGGCGGGCGAGGCGCTCGCGCAGGGTGCCCGTCTCGTATTCCTCGCGGGCTGCCGCGATGGCTTCGACGGAACACTGCTCGACGAAGAAGTGGGGCGCGATGAGGACCAGCGCACGGATGCGCGGCGACGCCCCCGCCAGTGCTGCGATCGAGCCGCCATCGGAATGGCCGACCAGAACGGCCTCCTCTGCGCCCAAGGCATCCAGCACCGTGGGAAGGTGCTGCGCCTCCCGTTCCATGTAGTCGAGCGGCCTTGGAATGATGCAGGGGGTCGACCGGCCGTAGCCCGCCCGCGACCACGCCAGCGCGGTGCGCCCGGTCGCGTCCCGCAAGCGCGCCGGCGTGTCGCGCCAGAGCCCGACAGACCCCAGCCCCTCGTGCAGCAGGACCAGCGGCGCGCCCGCACTGCCGGGCCAGCGCGCGGCCTCCAGCCTGTCGCCTCCGACCGTGATGTCGAATGTCTGGTCAGGCGCCGCCATTCACCCACGCAGCTTGAAGCGCTGGATCTTTCCGGTCGCGGTCTTGGGCAGGGTGTCGACCGTCTCGATCCAGCGGGGATATTTCCAGGGTCCGACAGCGGATTTCACATGCTCCTGAAGCCCGGCCGGGTCGATTTCGGCGCCCGGCTGGGCAATGACGAAGGCCTTGGGCTTCTCCAACCCGTCGCCGTCGAGGGCTGGGACGATCGCGGCCTCGAGCACCGAGGGGTGAGAAATCAGCGCCTGTTCGACCTCGAACGGCGAGACCCACTGGCCCGAGACCTTGAACATGTCGTCCGTGCGGCCGCAGTAGATGTACCGCCCGTCCGTGCGCCGCGTGTACTTGTCGCCCGTGCGCGTCCAGGCGCCTTCGAAGGTCGCCCGCGACTTCTCGCGCTGGTTCCAGTAGCCCTCGGCCGCGGAGGCACCGCTGACGAGCAGCTCCCCTACCGTGTCCGCCGATACCTCGGCGCCGTCGCCGTCCACCAACCGAAGATTGTAGCCGGGCACGGCGGTGCCGGACGTCCCGTACTCGACGTCGCCCGGCGCGTTCGAGAGGAAGATGTGCAGCATCTCCGTCGACCCGACGCCGTCCAGGATGTCGGTGCCGGTCAGCGTCCGCCATCGTTGGCCGATCTCGGCCGGTAGCGCCTCGCCCGCGGAGATCGAGAGGCGGAGTCGCTCCGTTCCCGGCAGGTTGTCGCACCCGGCCAGCATGGCTGCGAAAAGCGTGGGCACCCCGCAGTAGATCGTCGGGCGCACGGATTGCATGACCTCCAGGACAGCGTCGGGTGTCGGGCGGCCCGGCAGCAGTGCCGTTGTCGCGCCGACGGACATGGGGAACGTCATGCCGTTGCCCAGCCCGTAGGCGAAGAAGAGCTTGGCCGCCGAGAAGACGGTGTCGTCCTCGCGGATGCCGAGCACCCGGGCGCCGTAGGTATCCGAGGTCGCCCTGAGCGCGCCGTGGACGTGGCGCACGCCCTTTGGCTGGCCGGTGGACCCCGACGAATAGAGCCAGAAGGCGGTCTCGTCGGCGTCGGCTTGGACCATGGGACGGGGCGCGCTGGCGGCGAGCTCCGCGGTGAATTCACGGGCCTGGCCGTCCTCGCCGTCGACGACGAATACAACCGGTTGCTCCTCAAGGCTCTCCAGGGCAGGGCGCACAACTTCGAGCAGCGCGGCCGAGACAAAGACCGCGCGAACCCTGCTGTCGGAAAGGATGTAGCGGTAGAGATCCGTCGGCAGCAGGGTGTTCACGGCAACGGGGATGACACCCGCCTTGATCGCGCCCCAGAAGATCACCGGGAAGGACAGCGTGTCCAGGACGATCATCGCTGCGCGGTCCTCGCGCCGCAGGCCATGGCGGGCGAGCAGGTCGCCCATCTTGTCGGTCTGCGCAGCCAGTTCCCCATAGGTCAGGCTGGCGTCGCCTTCGACAAACGCAACCTTGTCTGCACGTCCCTCGGCCAGATGTCGGTCAACAAAGTAGGCGGCGGCGTTGCCGGTCCCGGCCATGACACTCCTCCCCGTCGGCTCTGCTGGCCGTCCGGCCAAAGCCTAAGCCCGGGCTAGGGGACTGGCAATCGCCGTCTCTGCGGACGGGAGCTTCCGAAGCCTAGGCCGCGCCGACGGCTTAGGTATCTGCTCAGGAGAACGTCTCGGCTATTCCGCCACTCTCTGTCTGGGCCCGGGTGATCTCCTTGATCAGCCCGAGGAACAACAACCCGGCGCCGATGCTGAACGGGATGGTCGCAAGGTTCATCCAGCTCACCGCGATCAGCGTTGCAACGCTGTCGTCTGTCCGCTCCATCTGCCAAGCGATGTTGCCGAGCGTTCCTGCGATGATCCAACAGCCCCACCACAAGCCCAAGCGCGCGGCCGCAGGCGCGTCCATACTACCAGCGACACCGTGGATCGAGCTGTTCCACGTCTGTCTCATCGCCTTGTAAGGCATCCACAAGTTGACGATCGGTACAAAATACCAACCCACTGCCCAGCCGGGAGTGATGCGCCCGTCCTCCGGAGCGATCGCGCGGGCGTTTGCCGTGGCGCGATAGATCCAGATTCCATTGGCCACGTGTGCAGAGATCAGAGCGATGAAGAAGAACGGCGAGAGCAGCATCCCGAACTCATCGATCTGGTCCGCCGTCGCGGCCTCCGCCGTGCCCGCCTCGAGATCATAGAGATAGGAGAGCATCCACGCCACATGTGCCGCCAGCATGATCTCGCTGGCAAGGTAGACGAAGATGAGCGGCACGCACCAGCGCAGGATCCTGGTCAGATCGTATGCCATGGCGTGCCGCTGTGTTTGAGTCGATCAGCCCGGCAGGGCCTTGTTCAGGTTCTCGTCCACCTTCTCCAGGAAGCCCATCGTGGTCATCCATTTCTGATCGGGGCCGACAAGCAGCGCCAGATCCTTGGTCATGAACCCGGCTTCCACGGTCTCGACCACCGTCTTCTCCAGAGTGGTGGCGAACTTCATCAGGGGCTCGTTGCCGTCGAGTTTGGCGCGGTGCTTCAGCCCGCCCGTCCAGGCGTAGATCGACGCGATCGAGTTGGTCGACGTGGCCTCGCCCTTCTGGTGCTGGCGGTAGTGGCGGGTGACGGTGCCGTGGGCAGCCTCGGACTCCACGACCTTGCCGTCCGGGGTCATCAGTACCGATGCCATCATGCCGAGAGAGCCGAAACCCTGGGCCACGGTGTCGGACTGCACGTCGCCATCGTAGTTCTTGCAGGCCCAGACGAACCCACCGGACCATTTCATGGCGCAGGCCACCATGTCGTCGATCAGACGGTGCTCGTAGGTGATGCCCTTGTCTTTGAACTTGTCCTCGAATTCCTCCTCGAAGATCTGCTGGAAGAGCTCGAGGAAGCGGCCGTCATACTGCTTCAGGATGGTGTTCTTCGTGGACATGTACACCGGCCAGCCGAGGTTCAGGCCGTAGTTCATGGACGCGCGGGCGAAGTCCTTAATCGAGTCGTCGAGGTTGTACATCGCCATGAAGACACCGGAGGAGGGCGCATCGAAGACCTCGCGCTCGTCAACGGTTCCATCCTCGCCCACGAACTTCATCGTCAGCTTGCCGGGGCCGGGGAACTTCATGTCGGTGGCGCGGTACTGGTCGCCGAAGGCGTGGCGACCGATCACGATCGGCTGTGTCCAGCCAGGCACCAGGCGAGGGACGTTCGAGCAGATAATGGGCTGGCGAAAGACGACGCCGCCGAGGATGTTGCGGATCGTGCCGTTCGGGCTGCGCCACATCTGCTTGAGGCCGAACTCCTCGACCCTCGCCTCGTCCGGCGTGATGGTCGCACATTTGACGCCGACGCCTACTTCCTTGATCTTGTTGGCCGAATCGATGGTGATCTGATCGTTCGTGGCATCCCGGCTTTCAACGCCGAGATCGTAGTAGAGCAGGTCGACATCCAGATAGGGAAGGATGAGCTTGTCCTTGATGAACTGCCAGATGATCCGGGTCATCTCGTCGCCGTCGAGTTCGACGACAGGATTTTCAACTTTGATCTTGGACATGCGCGCCCCTCCGTGGCCTTGACGATTCTGCGGGGGACACTAGGGGCAATGTGGCGGCGCAGCAACGCGGTGTTTTGCCGGACGGCGCGCCGGGGCGGGATGGGGTAGCGAGAGAGATGACACGCACCTCCCTCCGACGGCTGAAGATGGGTCTGATGACCCTGCTGGGGCAGCCGCGCGGGTTTTTCTCGCCCTACCGATATGCGGCGACGGTTGCCCGGCCAGAGGGGTATCCCGAGCTGGAGCAGGTCTTCCGGGCGGCCGAGGGCCGGATGGAGGATGTGCTGTCCAGGATCGAGACGGCGCTGCCCGAGCTGTCGGCGCTGGACGGCCCACCGCCCCGGCCGCGCTGGGGGCAGAGCTGGTTTCCCCGGTTGGACGGGGCGGCTGCCTGGGTGCTGGCCTCGGGGGCTGAGCGGATCGTCGAGGTCGGGTCCGGCCACTCCACCCGGATGCTGGCACATGCCGCACCGGGCGCGTGGATTACCTGCATCGACCCGGCCCCTCGCGCCGTGCTTGCGGGGCTCGAGATCGACTGGAAGCGCGAGGTATTGTCGCCCGCGCACCTTGCCCTGTTCCGCGAGCTCGGGCGGGGCGATGTGGCTTTCTTCGATTCGAGCCATCTGCTTTGGGAGGGGAGCGACGTCGACATGATGCTCGCGCGGATCCTGCCGTCTCTGGCGCCTGGGGTGCTGGTTCACATCCACGATGTGACCTTGCCCGATCCCTATCCTGCGGACTGGGCGTGGCGAGGCTACACCGAGCAGTTGGGACTGGCCGGATTTCTGACCTCACCGGGTTGGGACGTGCTCTGGTCGAGCCACTATGCGGTGACGCGGATGGGGGCGGCCGCGCGGGTGGCGGACATTCCGCTGCCGCAGAACGCGCGGGAGACAAGCCTCTGGCTGCGGCGGGTGTGAGGGTCATGGCGGCCATGTCGCTGGCGCGACACCTCGCTGCGCTCGCCTGTCGGCGTTGCCGCCAGATGGCCGCAGAGCCCCGCCGCTGACATCCGCGCATGTGGCGGGTTGCGCGGGGCAGCGCGCCCGGCTAGACGCGCGGCCCATGTCCGGAACAGATCGCACCACCCAGGCCAACTGGTCGCCCGACGGGCCGACTTTCGTGCTGGTCCAGCCGCAGATGGGCGAGAACATCGGGGCGGCGGCGCGCGGCATGTGGAACTTCGGTTTGCGCCGAATGGCGGTCGTCGCACCCCGCGATGGCTGGCCAAACCCCGCAGCCGTCGCGATGGCATCGGGCGCGGGCGGCTTGCTGGACGAGGCTCACATCGTCGCCACCACAGACGAGGCGGTCGCGGGTGCACAGGTGGTTTATGCGACCACCGCGCGACCCCGCGAGATGACCAAGCGGGTGCTCACGCCAGAGGACGCCATGGCGGAGGCCCGCGGGATCGCGGCGGCAGGCGGGAGAACAGCCGTGCTGTTCGGGCCGGAGCGCGCGGGGCTCGCCAATGAGGATGTGGTCCTGGCGGATGCGATCATCTCGGTTCCGGTGAACCCTGCGTTTGCCTCTCTGAACCTTGCCCAATGCGTCCTGTTGGTCGCCTACGAGTGGCGGCGGCAGGGTGCCGTGGTGCCTCCGGATCTGCCCGACCGGGCGGAAGTGGATGATGTCGGTAGACTGATTGACCACCTTGTCGGAGAACTGGACGGGGCCGGGTTCTTCTTCCCCGATCACAAGAGGGACTCGATGGTCTCGAACCTCAACAACCTACTGCGCCGTGCCCCCCTTACGAACCAGGACGTACGGACACTTTGGGGGGTCGTACGCGCGCTTACCGAGGGGCCGAAGCGCCGGCGGTGATGCGTGTCCCGGGGGCTGGCGGGTCTTCGGGCGGGCCGGCAAAGCACTGGGCGATGGCCATCCAGCGGGCGGCTACGGGCCCCGTTACCGTGAGGCCGACGTCCGCGATATTCCGTGTCTGCGCAACGACTTGGCAGAAATCGGTCGCGGGTCCGGTTACCCGTTCGTCCGCGTTGGGTTCGCCCCATTCCCACGTCGCCCCCGAGGGTGCGTCGAGGGAGACATGGGGCATCTTGTCCGGGACCGGTTCGCCTCGGTTCCGGAAGCTCCAGCCGAAGGTGGCGACGCCCAGATGGGCGATGTTACGGATGCTGTCGGTATCCTTGCGGCGCCGCCCCAAAACATCCCAGATGGCCTGACCGTGCGCCCAGGTCTCCATCAAGCGTGCGGTGATGGCCGAGCGGACGGACATGTCCGGCCCGGCCCAGGGCACGCGCGCCTTGGGATCGGCGGCCCGAAAAGGTGCTTCGATATCACGGACTTGCGCGAGCCAGGCGTCGCGCAGCTGAGGGCCCGAGAGACCGCCCAGAAGACGGTTGGTGATCCCCAGCATGGATCCGTCGGCCTTCCGGCCCTCGGCGAAGCGGGCATATTCCGCACGGAACGCGTCCGGCTGCGTTAGACTGAGTACCGCCATGCGATTGAAATAATGTAAATGTTGAAGGATCTGGTCGACGGTCCAGCGCTTGAAGGCGGTCTCGGTGGCGAAAGCATCCGAAGGAAGGTCCGCGATCAGGGCGTGAAGCGCCTCTGATTCCGCAACGAAATCATCTACTTGCTCCATGTCTCTCTCCCGATGGACGCGAAGGTCCGCCACTGGCAGGGTGGCGACGAAGAGGGAGGCGCGCAATGGATTTTCGGCTGACGGACGATCAGCGGAGCCTGGTCGAGGGGGTCGAGGCCACGTTGCGGCCCTTCGATGATGCCTATTGGCTCGACTGTGACCGCGCGGCGCGGTTTCCCGCGGAGTTCGTGGCGGCGATGGCCGAGGGCGGCTGGCTTGGGATCGCCTTGCCCGAGGACGTGGGCGGCGCCGGTCTTGGCGTCACCGAGGCCGCGCTGATGATGCTGGAAGTTGCAAAAAAGGCTGGAATGTCAGGGGCTTCTGCCATCCATATGAACATCTTCGGGCCGAAGGCAATCGACAAGTTCGGGACCGGGGAGCAGCGCGGAAAATGGCTCCCGGAGCTGATTTCGGGCAAGGTCAAGACCTGCTTTGCCGTGACCGAACCGAACACCGGCTTGGATACGACGAAGCTGGCGACCAAGGCCGTCCGGCAAGGCGAGCGTTACACGATCAACGGCCGGAAGATCTGGACATCGACCGCGCAAGTCGCTGATAAAATTATGCTTTTGGCGCGAACAGCGGAGTATGACGAAGCCGCCCCGACCCGAGGTCTCAGCCTTTTCTACACCGATCTCGACCGCGAGGCCGTGGATGTGCGGCTGATCGAGAAGATGGGTCGGGCGGCGGTGGACACCAATGAGCTGTTCATCGACAATCTGACCATCCCCGCAGACGATCTGATCGGGGAGGAGGGGGAGGGATTTCGGTATATTCTGCAATCACTTAACCCCGAGCGGATCCTGATCGCGGCGGAGGCCGTGGGGATCGGTCTGCAGGCCCTGGACCGCGCCGCCAGCTATGCCCGCGAGCGTGAGGTTTTTGGCCGCCCGATCGGTCAGAACCAGGGGATCCAGCATCCGCTGGCGGAGTACTGGGCCAAGCTCGAGGCCGCGAAACTGTTGACCCTGAAGGCCGCGACGCTGTCCGATGCGGGCGAGCCTTGCGGCGTAGAAGCCAATGCAGCCAAGTACTTAGCGGCGGAAACCGGGCTGGAGGCGTGCCGTCAGGCGATCGCCACGCACGGCGGCATGGGCTATGCCAAGGAGTACCATGTCGAGCGTCTGTTCCGCGAGATAATGATCCCCTACCTCGCGCCGATCAGCCAGCAACTGGCGCTCTGCTACGTGGCCGAGAGGGCGTTGGGGTTGCCGAAGTCGTACTGACTGGCGCTGTCATATCGATGTATGACAAGCGTATGACTCGCGTATGCCAAACGTATGCCAAGTGCGTCGGCGGTAGGTCGACCCGGCAGCGGCGCCGAGCCGTCCTGACGCCTCCCCGCGACGGCGAACCTGAAGCTGTTCGCTCCCCAACCAGACCGGATCGAGCGCGAGGTATTTTCGGCCAGATGAAGGAGCCGACGTGATCAGGGCGGGGTGCCGCGGGTTCAGGGTGTACCGCCGCCACCCGCCGTCCGCCGAAGCGGTTTCAGACGGAGCTTCGTGACCTGGTGACGCTCGCGCTGCAGGACCTCGAACCTCAGCCCGTGGAACGCGAAGATCATACCGACCTCGGGGATCGTCTGGGCCTCGTTGATCATCAGCCCGGCGATGGTCGTCGCCTCCTCGTCCGGCAGGCTCCAGTCCAGCGCCCGGTTGAGATCGCGGATCGTCATCGCCCCGGGTACGATCACGGCACCGTCGGTCTCGCGCACGACTTCTTCGTCGTCGAGATCGTGCTCATCGGTGATCTCGCCGACGATCTCCTCGATGATGTCTTCCAGCGTCACCAGCCCCTGGAGCACGCCGTATTCATCGACGACCAGCGCGAAGTGGGTCTTGCGCCGCAAGAAGGCCCGCAGCAGATCGTCCAGCGGCCGCGTGTCCGGAATGAACCAGGGGTCCATCGCGATCGACATCAGGTCCATGCCCTTCAGCGCCGCCGACGGATCCTTGGCCCCACGCACCAGCCGGTACTCGGCCCGCAGCAGATCCTTGGCGTGGAGCACGCCCACGATGTTCTCGGGCTCGTCCTTCCAGAGCGGGATGCGCGTGTGCGAGGACGACAGACAGAAGTCGAGAATCGCCTCCGGCCCCTCGTCGATGGAGATCGACTGGATGTCGCGCCGGTGGCGCATGACCTCGGCGACCTCGCGGTCCTTGAGGTCGAGCGCGGCCAGCAGGCGGTCACGGTCGACCTTGTCCACACCCCCTTCGGAGTGCTGGAGATCGATGGTTCCCCTCAATTCCTCATAGGGCGCCAGCGCATGGGCATCGGGGTCAACCGTGATGCCGACCAGCCGGAAGGCGAAGCGCACGATGAAGATCACCGTCGAGACCAGCGGCGAGAGCGTGCGCACCAGCACGGCGATGATGGGGGCGACCCGCTCGGATGCCTGGTCGGGTCGGGTGATGGCGTAGGTCTTGGGGGCTACCTCGGCGAAGACGGTGACCAGCACGGTCATCACCAGCGTGGCATAGGCGATGCCCGCATCGCCAACCAACGCCGTCAGCGTGGCCGTGGCAAGGGCTGTTGCCAGCACGTTGACGAGGTTGTTGCCCAGCAGGATGGCCCCGATCAGCCGCTCGTTGTCATCGGTCAGCCGCAGGGCCGTGTTCGCGCCCTTGGAGCCTTGCGCGGCGCGGCGATGCATGGTGGCGCGGTTCACGGCGGTCAGCGCCGTCTCCGAGCCCGAGAAGAAGCCTGAGAGACACAAGAGGCAGAGGACGGCAGCGGCGCTCCACCAGATCGAGGGGTCCATGGGGTGTCCAGATATTGTGGTTCCTGACTTCGTTATGTGGGTGACGGGGGCGCGGGACAAGGGGCACTGCTGCACGGGCCCTGCAAAGAAAACCCGGGATCAGCGCCCGACAGGTGCAGGGGCGGGGGCGCTAGCCTTGGGGCGAGTTCCATTGCGCCATAGGTGAGCCATGTCTGATGTTGCCAATCCGCCCCCATCCCGCCCTTCAGCGCCAAGGCCCGCGCGTCCCGTTTTCCAGGGCGCGGGCTGGCGGTTCTTCGGCCTGATCCTGATCACGGTCCTGATGGGCGTGCCGCTTCTGATGGTGGCCTTCGTGATCGAGGATCGGGTCAGCTACAAGCGCCAGGCGGTCTCGGAAGTGTCGTCGCAATGGGGGGGGGCTGTGCACCTCGAGGGCCCGGCGTTGGTGATCCCGGTGCTGATCGAGCGCGACCGGGTGATCGAGGAGCGCGACGGGTCCGAACGGATCGAGACCTACACGGAACAGGCCGCCCCGATCCTGCTGATGCCCGAGGAGCTGGAGATCACGGCCGCATCTGCCAGCGAGGTGCGCCGCCGTGGCATCTTCGAGGTGCCCGTCTACTCGGTCGATCTGGCGGCACGGTTCGGGTTTGATGTGGCCCGGGTCGCCCGGGTCATCGGCGAGCGCGAGACCGTGCAGTGGGACCGGGCGTTCGTGTCGGTGGCGATGCCGTCGGTGCGATCGTTTTCAGGTGCTGCGGTGCTCGAGACCGCGGGACGGGCCTTCGATCTGGAACCCGGGTCGGTGCTGGGTCATGGCGGCGTGGAGGCCCGAGTCGGCGATCCGCGCGGCCTCGGGGCGTTCAACCTCTCCATGCGGCTCAATGGGGCGCAGCGCCTGACGTTCACCCCGACGGGGCGGCTGACGCGGGTGGCGCTGACCTCCGATTGGGCCGACCCCAGCTTCGACGGCGCCTTCCTGCCCACCACGCGGTCGGTGACGCCCGACGGCTTCGAGGCGACGTGGGAGATCCCGCACCTCGCCCGCGAGATCCCGCAGGTCTCGCGCGGGACCGGGATCCGCGAGGTGGCCTTCGGCGTCAGCTTCTTCAACTCGGTCGACATCTACCACCGGGTGCAGCGGGCGGCGAAGTACGGGGTCCTGTTCATCGCGCTGACCTTCCTGACGGTCTTTCTGACCGAGCGGCTGTCCAAGCGCCCCGCCCATCCCGCACAGGTGGTGCTGATCGGGATCTCGCAGTGCGTGTTCTTCCTGTTGCTGCTGAGCCTGGCCGAGCAGATCGGGTTTGCCGCGGCCTATGTGGGGGCGGCGGGGGCCACGATCGCGCTGATCACGTTCTACGGTGCGACCGGCCTGGGGCTTGGCCGCTGGTGGTGGACGCTGGCAGCACCCCTGGTGGTGCTCTACGCGGTTCTCAACCTGATCCTGCGGTCGTCGGATTATGCGCTGCTGGCGGGGTCATTGCTCGCGTTCGTGGCGGTTGCGCTGATGATGATCCTGACGCGGCGTGACGACTGGTCGGGTGGGCGCAGCGGGCCGCATCCCGAGCCTGCTTGAGGCACACCGTGGCCGGGGGTTGCAAAGGGCCCGCGGCCACGCTATCTGCCCGCCTCCGGTCGATGACCGGTTATGCTCCGTTCGTCTAGCGGTCTAGGACGCTGCCCTCTCACGGCGGAAACACGGGTTCGAGTCCCGTACGGAGTACCACCCCTTCCGACAGGCTCAGACGGCAACCGCATGGCGGGCCGCGGCCTTGGTCAGGTAGGCATCGAACACCGCCGCGACGACACGGACCAGCGGCGCGCCGCTCTCGGTCAGGGTCAGTCTCGGGCCTTCGCGCGTGATCACGCCGTTTGCCTGAAGATCCGAAAGCTGCGCCTCCGCCTCCGCGTACCAGTCCCGGGGCGCGCCGAAGGCCCGGCCCACCGCGTCGAGGTCCACCTGGCCCGCGCACATGATCTGCTCGATCACATGACCACGGAGCCTGTCATCGGCGCAGAGCTCGAGGCCTTTGCCGATGGGGAGTGTCCCGGCCTGGACCGCGCGGGACCAGGCACCGGTCTCGGCGATGTTCTGGTAATAGCCCGAGGGCGTGCGCCCTATCGATGTTGCGCCCATGCCGATCATCGTCTCGGCCTGATCGGTGGTGTAGCCTTGGAAGTTCCGTCGCAGCGTGCCCATGCGGGCAGCGATCGCCATGGGATCGTCGGGCAGGGCGAAGTGGTCGAGACCGATGGCAACATAGCCAGCCGCCACCAGGGCCTCGGCCGAGGCCTGTGCCTGGTCCATCCGCTCGGCCGGGCCGGGCAGGGCGGCCTCATCAATCAGGCGCTGCTTCTTGGCCATCCAGGGGACATGCGCGTAGCCAAAGAGCGCGATGCGGTCCGGGCGCATGTCCTCGCACTGACGGATGGTGTTCAGAAGAGTATCCGTCGTCTGGTAGGGCAGGCCGTAGATCAGATCGAAGTTGATGCCGCTGATCCCGGCAGCGCGCAGGCCATCGACCGACTTGCGCACCATCGCGGGTGGTTGCACCCGGTTGATCGCCGTCTGCACCTTGGGGTCGAACTCCTGCACCCCGAAGCTGGCACGGTTGAAGCCGAGCTGTCCGATCCGAGTGATCATCTCATCGGTCAGGGTGCGGGGGTCGCTCTCGATGGCCAGTTC
>JBCCDA010000098.1:0-16477 GCA_039033215.1 Pseudomonadota bacterium
CTCAGGCGCGAGATCAGACGGTCGAGCGCCGCGATACCGTCGGTCCCCGTGCACTGCGCCACCGCCGTCCCACCACCCAGCGACCGGGCAACCAGCACGACCTGCTGCGCACCAAGTTCTGCCACGGTGTCAGCGTCGATGAAGCCTGAGAGCACCTGCGGCGTCTGCAAGCGTGCAGCCCCGGCGCCAACGACCACCAAAACCAGCAAGATCAGCATCGTACGCCAGAGCCGGGACGGGCGGCGCGCGGGCAAGGGTGGTATGTCGGTTGGGCCGTGCAGCCGCGGACAGACAGCGCCGATCGCCTCGATCATCACGGGATCGGACAGCACCACACGTTCTGTGCTGTCGGGATCCGGCGCCAGCACCAGCGGCAATTCGCCGGGCGGACTGAGCGCCGAGAGGCTGGCCAGCGGCCAGTGCGCGATGGCACGCTCATCGAACTCCATGATCATCAGCGACCGGGCTCCAAAACCCAGAATCACCGATTGAGGCGGAGCCTGCGCGTCCGGATGAAACTCTGCCTCGGCTTCCAGCTTGGCATAGGTCTCAAGCGCCGTCAGACCCCCGATGCCCGCTTGCGTCACCGTACTCTTCCACTCCTGCCCATCCACGGTCGCCATCATGACCATTGCCGCCCGGCTTGTCACGGGTGCCTGGAGCCGGAGAGTGGGCTGGGGATCGGGGGCGCTGGAATGCGGGCCGGTCCAGCGTTATACTCCGTCAGTGTTCAAGGAGCGTCGCGATGACCCTGCGCCCATTGCTTGCCGCCGTGCTGATCCTCGCAGGATGTCAAAGCGTCCCCCCCGAGGAACGCGCCCAGGCGTGCGCTCAGACCGATTGGGAGCGGTTTGGCCAGAACGACGGTCGGCTGGGGGTTGCCACCGCCGACCGGGTCTCGGACTTCGAGGATTGCGCGGACCTGGGTCAACCTGCCGATATCTCCGCCTATCAGGTGGGACGGATGGCTGGGCTGGAGACCTACTGCACCGCCGAGAACGGCTATCAGGTCGGCTATGACGGCAGACGCTATGGCGACGTGTGCCCGGCCGACCTGGAGCCTGATTTCCTCCAGGGCTATCAACGTGGGCGCAAGGAACGGCCCCTCACGGTCTCGCCAGGCTTCGGGATCGGCGTCGGCTCGGGCGGGGTGCGCACGCGGGTCGGTGTGGGGATCGGGTTCTTTGGGCCCCACTGGGGCGGGCGATACCCCTACAACTACTGGCGCTGGTAAGGCACGACAGGGCACTGCGACAGCGCCAGGCCGTCTTTCATCGACGTTCGCCAAGATCCGGTCGGGCAGGTTGCCGTCCCCGCCTGACCGCCCGCGCGATTCTGTCATGCAAGTTTGGTCCGATCGCGCTAGGCTCAGCGGATGGAACGCCGCCTTGCAGCCATACTCGCGGCCGATCTCACAGGCTATTCCGCGCTCATGGAGCGTGATGAGACCGGCACGTTCGAGATACTGGGCGAAGCACGGGACGCGATCGTCGTCCCCACAATCGAATCGCATAAGGGCCGGATCGTCAAACTGATGGGCGACGGCCTGCTGGCGGAGTTCCCATCCGTCATTGAAGCGACCGCCTGCGGCGTGAAGATCCAGGAGCTGCTCGAGGAAGCCGCCTACAAGACACCGGACGGCACGCCGTTGCAGTTCCGGATCGGTATAAACCTCGGCGACGTCATCGCGCAGGACGGAGACATCTACGGCGACGGGGTCAATGTCGCGGCAAGGGTCGAGGCACTGGCACCGCCGGGAGAGGTCTGTATCACGCGCTCGGTCAGGGACCAGATCCGGGACCGCCTTGACCTCGTGCTTGACGACTGGGGTCAGATATCCGTCAAGAACCTGAGCCGGCCAGTGCGGGTCTTTCGGATCGTACGGGACCCTGATGAAGCCCGGACACTGGCTGCGCACAGATCGGCGCGGCGGCGATCGCGCCTGGGGTTTGGCGCAGCCGCCCTGGGTGTGGCTGCCTTTCTGATCGCCACCGAGACCGACCGCGCACCAGAGCTCCCGCCGGAGCCCGCCCCCCGGACCGCGCCCGACTGGACCGTCGCCGAGACGGAAGGATCGGTGCGCATCCGCGCACCGGCAAACATCCGCTTGGGGCCCGGACTGACCCACGACATCGCCTTGGTGGCCCGTCCCGGAACGCGGTACACGCTGACCGGGGAGGTGACCGGCGCTGGCGCCGGCCGCTGGCTTCGGCTGGACGTCCCGGGGCAGCCCGAGCCAGTCTACGTCCACGCGAGCCTCGCCAATGTCATTGGGTCGGACAGCGACCCCACCGACGCACTTCGCCCGACCTCCTCTCCTCAGGACCCGATCCGACCTGCGGTGGTCCGCCCGGAGGCCGTCGAGGAGCCAGATCCCGTGGCAGCGGCCGCAGCGGTTGTGGCACCTCCCGCCAGCGAAAAGGTCTGGGTGAGCTTCAGCCTCGATTTCTCGGACGAGTACTTCAACGACTGCACCCACTTCCGCTCACGGGGGTCCAGCACGCTCAGCATCGGCGGTAGCTGGCAGCCGGTCGACATCGGCAGAGACTTTGATCTTCGTGTCTTCGCCCGTGCCGAGCGCATGGATAGTGGCCTCTCGGTGCGAATCTGGCCCTACAAGGGGCGGTGGCCCGAAAGTGCCGCTCTCCGCGTGGCCCTGTCAAACACAAACGTGGGCACCACCGGCCGCGCCTTCACCGCACGCCGGGCGGAACCGCCGTTCCACCAGTGCGGCGGATTCGAGGCTTACGTAAGCATTGCGGAAGAGCCTGAACTGGACTGACATCCCGAGCGACGGATCGTGGATCAGGCTCCGAAGCGGTCCGCCTTGGCATCCATCCAATCTCGCAGCCGATACCAGTTGCCGACAAACGGCAGGAACCACGGCTTGCCGCCATAGAACGGCTGTGTCTTGAACGTGAGCCCCTCGTAGGCGCTGGCCCTGTTGTCGGCACCCAGGATCGCACGGCCCATCCGGCGGCCCAGCCAGCTCATCATCACGACGCCCGAGCCGCCGTTGCACCCCAATGCATAGTGCACGCCGTCCTGCACCCCCAGCTTGGGCAGAAAGTCGAACGTGAACCCCATCCAGCCGCCCCAGACATGGCTCAACCGCACATCCGCCAGAACAGGGAACATTACCCCGATCCGCCGCTTCAGGATCGCCAACTTGGTCTCGTCCGAGACCGGCAGAAAGCTCGCCCGGCCGCCGAACAGCACCCGCGTGAAATCGGGCGAGGGCCGGGCGAACTCGAGCACCCGGCGGGTGTCGATGACCGGGCAGGCGCCGGGCAGCAAGTGGCGCACCAGATCGGGGCTCAGCGCCTCAGTTGCGACGATGGTCGACGAGATCGGGATCATGCGGCGCTGATGCCAGGGCGTTGCGGCCCCGGTATAGCCGTTCGTGCCCAGCGCAACATGGCGGGCCCGAACATCGCCCCGCGACGTGATGACCCGAAAGCCATCGCCTTCGCGCACGACGCCCTCCATCTTCGTGTGCGAGACCAGCTTGGCGCCCGCCTCCTCGGCCAGCCGCCTCAGCCCCGCATGGTATTTTGCGGGGTGCAGCGTCGAGGCGTCCTTCATCTCCATCCCGCCCTTGTAGAGCGGCGTGCGCACGAAGGCGTCCTGCTCGTCGGGCGGGACCATACGAAGCGTGCCGGGCGGGGCATCGACCGCATACTCAGCCATCTTCCTGGCGATCTTGGCGTAGGACTTCGCCGTGGTCGCCGCCACGTAGCGCCCGCATTCCTGCAGATCGCAGTCGATCCCCTCCGTCCGGACGCGGTCCTTGAGGTCCTCGTAGGCATCGTCGGCTTCCGTCAGGATCGCGCGGGCCCGGTCTTCCCCGACGGTGGCCACCAGATCGATCTGCTTGGAGACACCCGTACGACCGGAGAGGAACCCTGCCGCGCGTGATGACGCGCCCTCTCCGATCGCCTGCGCCTCGATCACGACCACGTCCGTCCCGGCGCGCGCCAGCTCGATGGCGCAGGTCATGCCGGTGTAGCCCGACCCGACGACGACGACGTCGGCCTCGGGCGGCGGGTCGGCTTGGGTCCCGGCGGAAGGTCTCGCATCCTCCCACCAATAGGGTTCGAACCTGGTCTCGGCAGCGGTGTCCAACATGCGCGAAGGATGCCGTGGAGGGCGGGTCAAGTCACCCAGAATCAGGTGGTCTCAGGTGACGTCGCCGACGATTTCGTCACCTGGATAGAATTAGCGAATGCCTAGCGAAACATCGTCACCCCGGGGGTCTCGTAAAACGTCGCGCAAAACGTCTCGCCGGGCGGCAAGACGCGCGGCGCCCTATTCCGCCGCCTGAGCTGTCGCCGTGCCCTGCTCCGCCAGGAAGCGTTCGGCTTCGAGCGCGGCCATGCAACCCATCCCCGCCGAGGTCACGGCCTGGCGATAGATATGGTCGGTCACGTCGCCTGCAGCGAACACGCCAGGGATAGATGTAGCGGTCGAGTCGGCTTCCGTCACAACATAGCCGCCCATGTGCGTCTCGAGCTGGTCCTTGACCAGTTCCGACGCGGGGGAATGCCCGATCGCAACGAAAACGCCTGCCGCCGGGATCTCGCGGGTCTCGCCGGTCTGGCTGTGTTTCAGGCGGGCGCCGGTCACGCCATCAGCGTCGGTGCCGAGGATCTCATCGACCTGATGGTCCCAAATGACCTCGACATTTCCCTTGTCAAACAAGCGCTTCTGCAGAATGGCCTCGGCCCGCAGGGTGTCGCGGCGATGGATCAGCGTCACCTTCGAGGCGAGGTTCGAGAGGTAGAGCGCCTCCTCGACCGCCGTGTTGCCGCCACCGACGACCAGCACCTCCTTGCCGCGGTAGAAGAACCCGTCGCAGGTGGCACAGGCCGACACCCCGAAACCCTGGAATTTCTCTTCCGATTCAAGGCCCAGCCACTTCGCCTGCGCGCCGGTGGCCAGGATCACGCTGTCGGCATGCCAGATAGTGCCGCTGTCGCAGGTGGCGACGAACGGGCGGGTGGACAGATCCAGCGACGACACATGATCCGAGATGATCTCGGTCCCCACCGCCTTGGCGTGCGCCTCGAATTGTACCATCAAATCAGGGCCTTGCGTCTCGATCACGCTGGGCCAGTTCTCGACCTCCGTTGTGATCGTGAGCTGCCCGCCGGGCTGGATCCCCTGGATCAGCACCGGATCCAGCAGCGCGCGGGCGGCATAGACAGCGGCCGTGTAGCCCGCGGGGCCTGAGCCGATGATCAACACGCGGGCGGTTTTCGTCTCGGCCATCAGGTCCCTCCGTTTGCGGCAGCGCCTCTAGATACGGACTCGAATCGGATCAGCCAAGGGCAGACCACACCGATGTGACGCCGCGGCTTGCCGCAGCGCCACCTGGGTTTACGGCCGTAAACCCTGGCGCCGAAAGCCCGCTTGCCGCGCCCACGGACCGATGCTAGGCCGCGCCACATGGCCAAACCGCTTCCATATGCCACGATCCACGAGATCTTCACCCGATTCCGGGAGCGCGAACCCGAGCCGAAGGGGGAGCTGGAGCATCTGAACGCCTATACCCTTCTGGTCGCCGTCGCGCTGTCGGCCCAGGCGACCGACAAGGGGGTCAACCGTGCGACGCGCGAGCTTTTCAAAGTTGCCGACACGCCCGAGAAAATGCTGGCCCTGGGCGAGGACCGGCTGATCGAACACATCAAGACGATCGGGCTCTACCGCAACAAAGCTAAAAATGTCCTAAAATTGAGCCGAATTCTGGTCGAGGAGTACGGCGGTGAGGTGCCCTCGTCCCGGGCGGCGCTGTCATCCCTGCCGGGCGTTGGCCGCAAGACCGCGAACGTGGTGCTGAACATGTGGTGGGGCCATCCGGCGCAGGCGGTGGACACGCATATCTTCCGGGTCGGCAATCGCACCAGGATCGCGCCCGGCAAGGACGTTAACTCCGTCGAAAGGGCTGTTGAGGACAACATCCCTGCCGAATTCCAGCAGCACGCGCACCATTGGCTGATCCTGCATGGCCGCTATGTGTGCAAGGCGCGCAAACCAGATTGTGCACACTGTCTGATCCAGGACCTGTGCCCCGCCGAGGAGAACACCCAGTGAGCGATCGTTTGGACGTTGTGGCGATCGGCAATGCGATTGTCGATGTGCTGGCCCGAGTGGAGGATCCGTTCCTGTCCGAGAACGCGGTGGAGAAAGGGATCATGACCCTGATCGACCAGGATCGGGCTCTGGGGCTCTACGACGCGATGCCCCCGGCCGAGGAGGTTTCAGGCGGATCGGCGGCCAATACGGCGGCGGGCGTCGGTGCTTTGGGCTGCAAGGCGGGCTTTATCGGGCGGGTGAAAGACGACCAGCTTGGGCAGATTTTCGCTCATGATATCAGGGCGCTAGGTGTCCACTACGCTGGGCCGATCACCCCAGATGGGGCAGAGACATCGCGGTGCCTGGTCCTCGTCTCGCCGGATGGCGAGCGGTCGATGTCCACCTTCCTTGGCGCCTCCACGCAGTTGGTAGCGGACGATATCGACACCGACCTGCTGGGCCGGACGGACTGGCTGTATCTGGAGGGATACCTTTTCGACACACCTGAGGCGAAGGCCGCCTATGCCCGTGCGATCTGGGCCACGAAGCGAGGTGGCGGCAAAACCTCGATCACGCTGTCGGACCCTTTTTGCGTCGACCGGCACCGGGACGATTTCCGCCTACTTATCAAGGGCGAGATTGATCTTCTGTTCGCCAACCAGGCGGAGCTTCTGTCGCTCTATGAAGTCAGCGATCTGGACAGCGCTCTCGACATGGTCGCCCAAGACGTGGACGCCGCGGCGGTCACCCTGTCCGATCAGGGCTCGGTCATCGTGCGCGGTCGTGACCGCACCTGGGTGGGAGCGACCAACGTTAAGGTGGTGGACACGACCGGTGCGGGCGATCTCTTCGCCGCCGGCTTCCTTGCGGGCTTGGCGCAGGGTGCGGATGACGCGGGAGCGGCCCGGATGGGCGCAATCGCCGCAGGTGAGGTCATCAGCCACCTCGGCGCGCGGCCGGAAGCCGACCTGAAGGCATTGGTGGCCGCGGCCTGATCAGCCGCCCAGCCGCACCCCCAACGCGTCGAGTGCCCGCGCCATGTCAGGCGTCAGGCCACCTCGGGACTCGGCGACAATACTGTCGAAACGGGCGCGCAGCTCGTCTTTCTCCTGATCGCCCAGATCGTTCCAGGCCCGATTCTGCAACCCCATGACAAGGGCGTAGTAGGCGATGAAGTGCGGTCGCTCACCGGACCGGAGAAGCTGCAGGTAGGCGGCGTCTGCCCCAAGCGATCGCAGCTCATCCGCCGACTTGATCCCGGCGCGCGCAAACTGTGCTTCTGACTTTGGGCCAAGGTTGCGGATCGTCGAGACAGCGTCGGCCATCAACCTGCTGCCACCAGCATCGCGATCGGCTGAGACCGCGCTTTCCCGGGATCCGACACGAAGGCTGCGAGCGCTGCCGGATAGAGCCTGTGTTCCTGCTCCAGCACCCGCGCGGCCAGTGTCGATGGCGTGTCTCCGGCACGCACAGGCACGACCGCTTGACCGAGGATGTGGCCAGAGTCGAGCTCGGGCACAACCTCATGAACCGTGCAGCCGTGGACGGCCATCCCCGCCTCCAAGGCGCGCGCATGGGTGTTGAGTCCCTTGAAGAGCGGCAGAATCGAGGGGTGTATGTTCAGCATCCGGCCACGCCAGGTCTCGACGAAATCCGTGGTCATGATCCGCAGGTAACCAGCCAGCACGACAAGATCCGCGCCCGCGTCCGACAGGTGTGCAGCCACTTCAGCGTCATGCGCCGCCCGGTCGCCGCGGTTCTTGCGCCAATCGACAGCAACCGCCGGGACGCCAAGGTCTACCGCTTTGGACAGGCCTCCTGCCCCGGGTTCGCTCGACAGCACCACAACCGGGTCGGCTGCAACGTCGCCCGCCTGCATCGCGCGGATCAGGGCAACCATGTTCGAGCCGGAGCCGGAGAGCAGGACCGCGACGCGTGGCCTCGTCACACCAGGCTGCCCCGGTAGTTCACGCCACCGCCTGCGCTCACGGTGCCCAGCCGGAACGCCTCCTCGTCGGCGTCCGCGAGGGCAGACATGACGTCTTCCGCACGGTCCGCGGGGACGACAAGCACCATGCCGATGCCGCAGTTGAAGGTACGCAGTGCTTCGGCTGTCTCCAGCCCGGACTGGTTGATCAACCAGCGGAAGACCCCGGGCAGATCCCACGCATCAAGGTCGATCTCGGCGCCCAGCCCGTCCGGCAGAACACGGGGTGTGTTCCCCGTCAGCCCACCGCCAGTGATGTGCGCCATCGCATGCACGGTCCCCTGCCGCACCAGCGGCAAGACCGACCGCACGTATATCCGCGTCGGCGCGAGCAGAACCTCGCCCAGCGTACTATCCGCAAAGGGGGCGGGCGTCTCCCAGCCGAGGTCCGCGTCCGACAGGATACGCCGGACCAGCGAGTAGCCGTTAGAGTGCACGCCTGACGAGGGGAGGCCGATGAGAGCATCCCCCTCCGCGACCGCCCGCGGCAGGCCGGTTCCTCGCTCCATCGCGCCAACGGCGAAGCCCGCGAGATCAAAGTCATCCCCCGTGTACATGCCGGGCATCTCGGCCGTCTCGCCCCCGATCAGCGCGCATCCGGCCTGACGACATCCCTCGGCAATGCCGGAGACAACACGTGCGGCCGACTCGACGTCCAGCTTGCCGGTTGCAAGATAATCCAGAAAGAACAACGGCTCGGCGCCCTGGCAGATCAAGTCGTTCACACACATCGCGACCAGATCGATCCCGACGGTATCGAGACGCCCGGTCTCGACCGCAATCCTGAGCTTGGTCCCGACACCATCGGTGGCCGCGACGAGAACGGGATCCTGGAACCCAGCCGCCCGGGGATCAAAGAGCGCGCCGAACCCGCCCAGGCCCTCCATCACACCGGGACGGTTGGTGCTGGCCGCGGCGGGCTTGATGCGCTCGACCAGCGCATCGCCGGCGTCGATGTCAACGCCCGCGTCCGCGTAGGTCAGTCGGTTCGGTCTGTCGCTCATGCATGCGGCTTAGCGGATGGGATTTGGCTCGTCGAGAGGCCTCTCGCAATTGACGCTCGGCCCGCTCCGGCGTAGGTCGATGTCGCCGGGCCCGTAGCTCAATTGGTTAGAGCAGACCGCTCATAACGGTTTGGTTGGGGGTTCAAGTCCCTCCGGGCCTACCAAGCCAAGAAACTGTCAGCCGTTTCTTTGCACGACGCGGCGCTAACCGAGCTCGAAGCTCGCAAGACCGACGAGACGCTCCGTGTCCACGTTGTGCACGTCGCCCTTGTACATCCGGGCGCATGCAAACGACGTCTCGAGCCCGAAGCGGGCGGCGAGGGAGGTGCCTGCATCACTTGTCTCGGGGATGTCGATGGCGACGCGCCCGGCACCTGTTGCGGCAACGAGACTCTCGATCAGCTCCCCTGCCCTCACGGCATCTGGAGCGATCACCGGGCCGATCTTGTGACCGACCCGACAGCGACGGATCGTTCCCATCGCGACGACGCGATTGCCGTGGCGCTGAACCAGCGTGCGGCGTGTGTCGGTCTGCTGCACCCAGGCGTCGACAAATGCCGGGCGAGCGGCCCGGTTCACATCCTCGTCGAGGGCAATCAGCGCCGCCATGTCCGTTGGTTCCGCGGGCACACAACTGCCATGCGCACGCCCCTTGATCTCACCCTCATATCGATGGGACCTGAATGCGAACTCGAAGCCAGAGCGGCGATAGTTGTGTTCCTGCGCCGGAACGCCGTCGAGCCCGACCGTGCGCGTCCCAAGTCGCCCGAGACCCTCTTGCCACGTCTTGAAGCCGTAGCCCTTGCCGCGAAATTCGGGAGCGCAAAGATAGAAGCCGAGAAATCCGAAGTCGTCAGAGTGCGCGACCACCGAGATCGCCGTGGCGCGCTTGTCGCCTATCCAGCCCATAAGGAAGCCGCTCGGGTCGACGGGGTAAAACGTCTCTGGGTCTTTGATACCCGGGTTCCAGCCTTCTGCCGCCGCCCAATCAACCGCCGCGCGCAGGTCTGCGAGCGACATCGGTTGAATGCGCAGCGCATCCGTCACCTGAGGGCCTCACGCAGCGAGACCGGGCGTTCCCCCCGGTCGCTCAGGTCCAGGCACGAGCTGAGATCAACGAGGTGGCTGGTCATCAGTTCTTCGGCGCGATCCCCGTCACCTGACCCGAGCGCATCGAGCAGCGCATGGTGGGCGTGGCTCTCACAGAGCGCATCGCGACGCCGCCAGTAGAGCGCGATGATCAGCGAAGACCGGGCCACCAGCCCGGAAATGAAGCTGGCAATCGTTTCCTGATCGGCGATCCGCGCGATGGCGATGTGGAACTGACCGGACAGGTAGACGGCCAACCCATTGTCTCCGGCCTCCAACGCAGCGTGCTCGCTGTCGATATGGGCGTGCAACTTGCGGATATCTGCCGGTTTTGCACGCAGTGCGGCCGACCGGGCGGTCCGCGGTTCCAAAAGGGCCCGGGCTTCCAACACTTCGCGGGCCTCGCGCACGGAAGGCTTGGCAACGAACGCGCCCCTGTTGCGCTTGATCTCGACCAGACCCCGGTGGGAGAGCGCCTGCAGCGCCCCGCGAATGACCGTGCGTCCGACCCCGTAGATCGAGGAAAGCTCGTCCTCGGTCAGCTTGGTATCCGGCGGCAACCTGTGATCCAGGATCGCAATCTCGATCTTGTCCGCGATCAGATCGTTCGTCGGGGCATCGGCCCGCACAACGCCTAAAATGGGCATACTACAACATCTCCCCAGTTTCGTGGGACCGAGCCTAGCGATGGTAGGGCCCTACAGACAATTGATTCGGAATTGCATGCACTGACCCCGTGAATCGTGCGCAATCAAGGCGCAACATCCCGCCAATGTGCATGTTTGCTTGGCATCGTTAGCCTTCTTTCCCGGAACGGCCGCAAGATCGCGCGGTTTTCGTTGTGGGTTACACCGATCTGATCGCATCTTCGGATCGCACAAGATCAAATGAGCCGACATGCGATCCCACCTCGATCTCGAACTCGTGGCCCTCACAAAGCGATACGGCACCACACTGGCTGTCAACGGGATCAACCATGCGTTCAAGGCTGGTAGCTATGTCTGCCTGCTCGGCCCGTCCGGATGCGGCAAGTCGACGACGTTGCGCATGATCGCAGGGCACGAGGCCGTGAGCGACGGCGCGATCATCCTGGATGGCACGGATATCTCGGGACGCCCGCCAGCCCAGCGCGGCACGGCGATGATGTTCCAGAACTATGCGCTCTTTCCGCACCTGACGGTTGCCGACAACGTCGCGTTCGGCCTGAAGATGAAGGGAGTGGCAAAGGACACGCGAATGAAGCGGGCGCAAGAGCTGCTGGCGCTTGTGGACATGGAAGCGCTGGCCGAGCGGATGCCCGACCAGCTTTCTGGCGGACAGCAGCAACGCGTGGCGCTTGCCCGTGCGATGGCCTCGGAACCGCAGGTGCTGCTTCTGGACGAGCCGCTCTCGGCGCTCGACCCGTTCCTGCGACTTCGCATGCGGACCGAGCTGAAGAGGCTGCAGCGGGAGCTTGGCATCACCTTCATTCACGTCACGCACAGCCAGGACGAGGCCATGGCCCTGTCGGACGAGATCGTCGTGATGAATGCGGGAAAGATCGAGCAGGCAGGGCACCCACGGGATGTCTTCAACGCCCCCGAGACCGAGTTTGTCGCGCGCTTCATCGGCAACCACAACGTGATCGCGCTGCCCGAGGCGCACTTTGCCATTCGCTCGGACAAGATCCGCATCGGGGGCGCAGCAGACGGCGGCACACCCGCTACGGTCAACGCGATCGAATACCAGGGCACGTCGGTGTCCGTGACGCTCGCCCGGCCGGGCGCCGAGGACCTGACCGCTGTGATTCCCGAGGAGACGTTCTTTGCGGCACCCCTGGAGGGCGGACAGGAAGTCTCGCTGTCCTGGGATCCGGCCGATCTGCACGCACTCGGAAGTTGAGAACCAGAAGTCCGGAAAACGGATTATGACTTTATCGGCAAGGAGAAATGCCATGACTGAGAAGACCAACAAGAAGAACACCCTCAGCCGCCGGAGCCTCTTGAAGGGGACTGCTGCGGGGGTCGCAGCCTCGACGCTGGGCGCACCGACGATCTGGGCGCAGAACATCAAGGACGTGACGTTGCGCCAGTTCGGCACCGGGGTCTCGAACCTCAACGAGGTGGCGGCGAAGGTGAAGGAAGATCTCGGCTTCACGCTTGAGATGACGGCGTTGGACTCGGACAGCGTGACCCAGCGCGCCGCGACCCAGCCGAACAGCTTCGACATCGCTGATCTGGAGTACTGGATCTGCAAGAAGGTCTGGCCCACCGGCAATCTGCAGGCCATGGATACCTCGAAGATCGCCAACTACGACAAGATCGTCGGCATCTTCCGCAACGGCAAGCTGACGCCCGAGAGCACGATCGCGCAAGGCACCGCGCCGCATACGGTGGGCTTCACCTCCGGCGTGGACGGCACGGATTTCGTCGACGAGGAATCGGGCTGGATGACGCTGATCCCCACGATCTACAACGCCGACACACTGGGCATCCGCCCGGATCTGATCGGCCGCCCGATCAGCAACTGGTCCGAGCTTCTGAACCCCGAGTTCAAGGGCAAGGCGTCGATCCTGGACATCTCGTCCATCGGGATCATGGACATGGCCATGGTCGTCGAGTCGATGGGTGAGTACACCTATCCCGACAAAGGGAACATGACGAAGGAAGAGATCGACATGACCCTCGGGATCTTCACCGAGGCGAAGAAGAACGGTCAGTTCCGCGCGTTCTGGAAGACGTTCGACGAGTCCGTGAACCTGATGGCCTCGGGCGAGGTGGTGATCCAGTCCATGTGGTCGCCGGCCATCACGGCCGTGCGCTCGAAGGGCATTCCGTGCGTCTACCAGCCGCTGGAAGAAGGCTACCGGTCCTGGGGCGGCGGCATCGGGCTGTCGGCGAACCTGTCGGGCCTGGAGCTGGATGCGGCCTACGAGTACATCAACTGGTACCTCTCGGGCTGGGTCGGCGGGTTCCTGATGCGCCAGGGTTACTACTCGGCCGTGCCCGAGACGTCGAAGGACTTCATGAGCGCCGACGAGTGGGGCTTCTGGTTCGAAGGCAAGGCCGCCCAAGGCGACATCACCAACCCGTTCGGCGATGTCATGGAGAAGGCCGGTGCCGTGCGCGACGGCGGCAGCTTCTATGACCGCATGGGCGCGGTGGCTTGCTGGAACGCCGTGATGGACGAGAACCAGTACATGGTCCGCAAGTGGAACGAGTTCATTGCGGCCTGATGTGACGAGATATGGGGTGTGCCTTGCGGCACCCGCGGGGGCTCTGCCCCCGCAACCCCCGAGGTACTTCCGGCCAGATGAAGCGGAACGGACCCGTTGAGCAGGGCACCGCAACTTTCGATGGCCGAGCGGCGGGCAAGGCTGGGCGCTGGGCTGTCCGGCATCCTGCTCGCGACGCCGATCTGGGCGGTGTTGCTGTTCTTTCTAGTGCTGCCGATCGCCATGATCGTGGTGGTCAGCTTCTGGGGCGCAAACGAGTTCTCGTTCTTTCCTGATTTCCAGTTCGACAACTACGAGTTCCTCCTGACGTCGAACGTCACCTACACGGTCTTCCTGAACACCTTCATCTATGCCGGGCTCACCTGGTTCTTCACGCTGATCATCGGCTTCACGGTGGCCTATTTCCTGGCCTTCCACGTGCGCACCCAGACATGGCAGATCGCCCTGTTCCTGCTGTGCACGATCCCGTTCTGGACCTCGAACATCATCCGCATGATCTCGTGGATCCCGTTTCTGGGCCGCAACGGGATCGCCAACTCGACCCTGATGTCCTGGGGCGTCATCGACGAGCCGGTTGAGTGGCTGTTGTTCAGCGACTTCGCGGTGGTGCTCGCGTTCGTGCACCTCTACACGCTGTTCATGGTGGTCCCGATATTCAACACGATGATGCGGATCGACAAGTCGCTGATCGAGGCCGCGCGGGATGCCGGCGCTTCGGGCTTTCAGATCCTGACCAATGTGATCATCCCGCTGACGAAACCTGGGATCATGATCGGGTCGATCTTCGTGGTCACGCTGGTGATGGGCGATTTCATCACCGTTCGGTTCATGAGCGGCAGCCAGTCTGCCAATGTGGGCCGCCTAATCTCCAACGACGTCGGCCTGCTGCAGTATCCTTCGGCCTCTGCCACCGCGGTGATCCTGCTGATCACGGTGCTGATGACCATCGGGATCATGTTGCGCTTCGTCGACATCCGAAAGGAGCTCTAGATGGAGAAACGCCCCACCTCCTTCTATGTGCTCGCGACCGTCTTCGGGCTGTTCCTGCTGTTTCTCTATGGGCCGACGATCACCATCGCGATCCTGTCGTTTCAGGGACCGCGGGGCGGGCTGACCTTCCCAATGAACGGGGTGTCGACGCACTGGTTCACCGATCTCTTCGAGCAGCAGGCGGTCGGCGACATCTGGGGCTCGTTCGGCCGGTCGTTCCTGCTGGGGCTGATGGTGATGGTGACCACCGTCGTGTTCTCGGTCATGGGCGGGCTCGCGTTCCGCAAGCGGTTCCCCGGCTCGACGGTGCTCTTCTACCTCGTGATCACCTCGCTCATCATCCCCTCGATCCTGGTGTCGCTGGGGGTGGGACTGATCTTCAACCGGCTTGGATGGGAGGTGCACTGGGCGACCTCGGGCTTCGGCTCGCAACTGACCTGGACCCTGCCGTTCGGGATTCTGATCATGTTCGCCGTCTTCAACCGGTTCGACAAATCGTAT
This sequence comes from Pseudomonadota bacterium, assembly GCA_039033215.1. Classification (GTDB taxonomy): domain Bacteria; phylum Pseudomonadota; class Alphaproteobacteria; order Rhodobacterales; family Rhodobacteraceae; genus Thermohalobaculum. The sequence goes on from JBCCDA010000098.1 coordinate 14,861, forward strand.
GAGGAGGCCGCGCGCGATCAGGGTGCAAGCGCCTGGCAGACCGTGCGCCATGTGGTTCTGCCGATCATCGCGCCCAGCCTCATCGGTGTGGCGCTCTTCGGGTTCACGCTCTCTTATGACGAGTTTGCCCGGACCCTGCTGACGGCGGGGTCGTACAACACCCTGCCGCTCGAGATCTTCGGGATGACCACCAACGTGACGACCCCGGTGATCTATGCGCTGGGCACCCTGACGACCGTGTTCTCGTTCCTGATTGTCGGCGGCTTCCTCGCGGCAGCGGTCATTGCGAACCGGCGGCGGGCGAAGCAAGCCTCGGACGCAGGCAAGGGCATGGTCTGATGCGGATCCTGGTCTTCAACCCCAACTCGACCGAGAGCATGACAGAAGGGATCGTGGACGCCGCCCGCGCAGCGGCGCCTGACGGGGTCGAGATCGTCGGCCGAACCAACCACGGCGCGCCACCTGCCATCCAGGGGCCCGAGGACGGCGAGGCTGCTGTCCCCGGGGTGCTCGCAGCAGCGAACAGCGCGGCGGGAGAGGGCTTCGACGCCCTCATTCTGGCATGTTTCGATGATATCGGGCTCGAGGCCGCGCGCGCTGCAACGACAATTCCGGTTCTGGGGGTCGGCCAGGCCGCCTACCACGCGGCCATGTTGTTCGGAGGGCGCTTTTCCGTGATCACCACCCTGCCCGTTTCGGTGCCGGTGATTGACGAAAAGATCGCCGGTTACGGGCTTGGGGGTCATTGTACCAGCGTACGCGCGAGCGGCCTGCCCGTCCTGACCCTGGAAGACGATCCGGACCGTTCAACGTTGGTGCTCGTCCAACATGCCCAAGCCGCTGTCCGGGAGGAAGGGGCGGCGTCGCTTGTCCTTGGCTGTGCCGGCATGGCGCCCTTCGGCCCGGCCATGAGCCAGGCTGCGGGTGTCCCTGCCGTGGACGGAGTTGCCGCTGCCGTGGGTCTCGCGCGCGTCATGACCACTGCAGCGAGCACACCATGACAGACTATCCCCGGGACTTGCGCGGCTACGGCGCCAACCCTCCGGACCCGCAATGGCCCGGTGGTGCCAGGATCGCCGTCCAGATCGTGATCAACTACGAGGAAGGTGGAGAGAACAACATCCTCCACGGCGATGCCGCGTCCGAGGCGTTCCTGTCCGAAATCGTGGGCGCTGCCGCCTGGGAGGGCGAGCGCCACTGGAACATGGAGACGATCTACGAGTACGGGGCCCGGGCCGGCTTCTGGCGGCTGCACCGGCTGTTCACCGACATGGAGATCCCCGTCACCGTCTACGGCGTGGCGCACGCGCTGATGCGCAGCCCGGACCAGGTGGCGGCCATGAACGAGGCAGGGTGGGAGATCGCATCGCACGGCCTCAAGTGGATCGAGTACCGCCACTTCTCGGAAGCCGAGGAACGCACCCATATCGAGGAGGCGAAGGCCGTCCACACCCAGATGACCGGCGCGACCCCCCGCGGCTGGTACACCGGGCGCTGTTCCATGAACACGGTACGCCTGATCGCCGAGGACGGGTCTTTCGACTACATCGCCGACAGCTACGCGGATGATCTGCCCTATTGGCTGCGCATTGGTGACCACGACCAACTGGTGGTCCC
>JBCCDA010000099.1:0-16362 GCA_039033215.1 Pseudomonadota bacterium
ATGTAAGTCTCAAAAACAAAAGACTCGTTTTCATCCAGTGTTATGGTATATGAATCAGCCGTAATACCTGCCCTATTGGTACCTACTCGAAAGTCTGTAACAGATCGGCCAACAGAGCGGCCTGATCTGCTTGGTCTTCCATCAGCAGGACCTTGGCCATGCTATAGCCTCCCGGGCCGGCGCCGTCCCCTTTGTCCGAACTTAACACCGAATAGTAGTTCGTTTGGGCCAAGAGGAAAGATAAAGATGCAGCCGGTTGCCGTTCCTGCGCTTTGGAGGAGGATATCGGCGGCGTGCTATCGTCCACGCCCTGCCTACTGGGCGGAGGTACTCTAAGGTTCCGATTGACCGTCGTAAGCCCGGCTCGGTCTGACCATGCCGCCAAGCACGAGGTCAGATCCGGCGCCACTGTAGTGCGGGTCAACGGAGACAGCTCGCACAATGCTGACCGCGTGCGCCCATCTGGGGGTTCGCAACCACGTCCAGCGCTCGTTTGCTGTCGAGATCGCGAGATTACGCGCGAGGATCGAAAACGTCGCGTTCATGCAAGTATGTGAGTGCGCAACGTGCCAAGAAGCGGTCCCGGCACCTTAGGAAGCGAGCACCCCGTGACCACGGCGGAAGAACACATTGAAGCACCACCCCGCCGCACATTTGCGATGGCGCTGATGGTCGTAAGCTCGGTCGGGATCAGCTTCGGTGGTCTCGTTCTGCGCAGCATCGAAGACGCGGACGTCTGGCAGATCAACTTCTACCGCTCGTTTGCTTTGGTCTTCACCGTGACTCTGATCATGCTCTTTCGCTACCGGGTTGAGACGGTTCAGAAGGTGCGGAAGATCGGGCGGCCCGGTTTGCTTGCGGGCGCGTTGCTTGCGGGGGCCGGAATTGCCTTCCTGCAAGCCATCACCAACACCACCGTCGCGAACACCCTGTTTACCCTCAGCGCGATCCCGTTCCTCAGTGCAGCACTGGCCTGGTTCTTCCTGCGAGAGGGGCTGCAGCGCTCCACGCTGATGACGATGCTGGCGGCGGCGATAGGCGTTGGTGTGATGATGGCCGAAGGGATCGGTAGCGGTTCCGTCTATGGCAACGGCATGGCCTTGCTGACGGCCATTCTGTTTTCGAGCTACGCGATCATCGTCCGGCGACACAGGAACATCGACATGCTGCCGGCGCTTATGGTCTCGGGCGTGCTGATTATGGTGGTCTCGGGAGCGCTGCGATGGGACGATCTTGGTATTTCGACACATGATCTGCTCTTGTGCCTACTGCTCGGGGGTGGACTGTCGGGCCTTGCGAATGCGCTTTTCATCGCGGCGTCGCGGCATCTTGTGGCGGCGGAGCTGACGCTCTTCATGCTTTTGGAGTTCGCGCTGGGACCGATCTGGGTCTGGATCTTCATCAACGAAGTTCCGACCGAATGGACCATCGTTGGTGGCTGTATCGTGATCCTGTCGGTCGTTCTGCGGGCTCTTGTCCAGCTGCGCAGCGACGCATCCAGGCTTCGGCGGGGCCGCAACAGTCCGATCTAGCGCGGGTCCTCAGGACGCAAGGAACCGGCCGAGTACGTTTCGCAGAAGCTGTGAGATGTTGTTGTCAAAGCCGTTCCAAGGAAGCGAGCCGCAGAAAGTGATGGAACCGGTCGAGAACACTGCCCCGCCTCCGGGCACGTCGAAATAGACCATATCGGCTCGCATGAGATCCGCATGGGGTTCCTGCGCCCAGGTTGTCAGATGGGTCAGTTGCTCTTCGTGAACCAGGACGAAGCTGTCGCCATGCATCTCGGAGCTCGCGAGGACCTGCACGTTTGGTGGTGAGCCGAGGCGGATATCGGCCCGATCCAATTCGAACCCCGCCGCACCTCCACCGCTGAAACCGAAATCGCCGAGGGTCTCGTCGTCGATGCCATCGAAGATCCACGAGACTGCCGGGTCATGGCTGGCAGCACTGCGGCGGTAGTACGATCCGTCGAACTGCCCCTGGGCGGTGAAGCCGACCCCGGCAAGCACCTGAGGCGGGCGTCCGTTACGGCGCCAGAGACCGCCATAGCCGCCGTCGAAGGCGTTGTAGTACTCGCCCGGCTCGGCGGCCCAGGCCCGAATACCGCCTTCTGCGCGGCGGATCTCGATCATGCCCGGTTCCTCGCTGTGTATGGCCACCCGCCAGTAGAAACCGTTTCCGCCCAGATACATCAGCTTGCCGCCCGTATCGCGGTAGGTGGTTAACGCGTCCAGCGTCTCGGGCGTATGGTATTCCGGGTGGCTGCCGGTCGTGACCGCCTTGTACCCGGCCAGCAAATCCGCACCTTCTTCGTGCAGTTCCTGGTCGGTGATGATGTCGTAGCCGATGGCGTTCTCGTGCAACCACGCGATCAGATGGCTGTCCGCCTGGAAGTGCCGCAGCCCCGAGCTCTCGCCATAGCCGTAGGTGATGTAGCCGGGCCGCAGGTTCAGGAGCGGGCGCAGGTGCGAGGCATGGCAAATCCCCGATCCGTCGGAGTGGAAATTGTAGGTCGAGCAACCAAGCTCGCGATACTCGGCTGGGTTCCAGGGGTATGCACCCCACTCGTCGATCCGCTCCAGCCAAGAGGGATCGTAGTCCACCCGCGCATTGTTGCCGTAGACCGTGTATGTGAAGGTCGAGACCAGAACGGCCAGATCGGCTGTACGCTTGCCCTTGGGCGGACAGACGAAGACCGGTACGGCGTCCTCGTAGTCGCCGCAACTGATCCGAACCACATAGATCCCGGAAGGCAGGTCGTCGGGTACGGTCCACGTGAAATCCGTCTCCCACCCAAAGTCGTAGATGTCGTCTTCGTGGAAGTGGATCGCGCCGTAGTGTTCGGGCTTGTGGCGCCAGCACATCTCCGAGCCATCCCATTCTGCCCCCGTCATGGCGCGCGCCGGGTGATTGACCAGCGTGCCGTCCAAGCCAGCAGGCCCGGTGTCGCGGACTGTCATGGTCATGGTGTCCAAGGCGAAGTCCCATCGCGCGACAATGACGCCATCCGCCAGCATCTCTGGCGCCTCAGTCTTTCCGTTGAAATGAAGGTCGGCCGCCCCGTCCCGCAGTGCTGCCGCAATGATCACCGGTTGGTCGGCTTGGAAAGCATGGGGCGACATCTTGGCACTGGCGCTGGTGCGTTTCGGCCAGATGCCGCTTGGTCGCTGTTCCAACGTTGTCGAGCCATCGGCGGGGTCGTGCGTCAGTTCCAGCGTGTACCATTGCCGCGCCAGCAACGGTCTCTCGGTCGTGAGGATGTCGCCGTCGACCCGAGCAACCGGTGCGCCGGCGGAATCCAGTCCAAGCTCGACCCCGCCGCACGACAGAATGACCTGCTCGCCAAAGCCGGGTCGTGTCGGCCAGACCGTCACCCGCAAGGAGAACGCGCCGGGGATCGCGGGCCCGCGCGGGATCACGGCGTATGAACCGGGATTGAATGACTGCATGCGCGAGGGGTAGCTGGGTGCGAAGTCCGCGGCGACTGGTTCTTCGACGACACCCTGACCCGACGGGTTGGGGTCCGCCGAAATTGAACGGGTCAGGCGGACTGAGAACGGCGTGGCATCGTCAGAGGATACCTTGAATTCTACCGCCTCACCCGGGCGCGCTGACAACCGATCCGAGTACGCGAGCAGGGGAACTCTGGGGAATTGCCTGGACATCGCAGCAGCCTCTTCTGACCGTGTTCAAACCACAGTATCCGAGATGCCCTTGTTTGCCAGCCGGAGATTGATCCCCGCAGACTTCAAACGAAACGTGCTCCAGGTCTTGACGGTTTGTCGTTCGACGCGTTCCCGCATACGGTGAACCGGTGTCCAGTTGATCAAACCGCAGTCTGTCCGGCCAGCGCATGGGCCACAGACCGAACCGCCATGATGGCCTCAGGTCGGGTCGTTCGACGTGCCTCCACGGAGTGGCATGATGACCTTCTTGAGACCGACGACGATCATTATGCCGACCAGAAGCCCAATCAGGCCATCGAGCGTCGCGGTCACGGCCCATTTCACGAAGCCTGACGCCTGGTCAAACGCGCCGCCGACCGCGATGGCGGCATGATGGATTGCCCCGTACACGACATCGATGCCCAGATCCTTCAAGCCATGGACGATGATTGCCCCACCAACCCACAACATTGCTGCCGTACCGACGATGGTGAGGCCCTTCAAGAACGCGGGCATACCGGCGACGATACCTCGCCCGATGGCACGGGTCAGTCCGATCCGGCCCCGTTCGGCGAAATAGAGGCCGACGTCGTCGGCCTTCACGATCAAAGCGACCGACCCGTAGACCATGACGGTGATTCCGACTGCTACCACGGTCAGGATGGCGGCTTGCATACCGAGGCCGGAGTCGGGGATCTCGGACAGCGCGATTGTCATGATCTCGGCGGACAGGATGAGATCGGTCCGAACTGCGCCCGCGACCCGCTCGTCTTCGACTTCCTTCGTGTTGGCCGTAGGATCCTGCACCTCCTCGGCCGCATGTTTGCGATCGAACAGCGTATGATGAACCTTCTCGGCCCCCTCGAAACAGAGGTAGGCGCCCCCAAGCATCAAGAGTGGCGTGATGATCCAGGGAGCAAGGTTGGCAAGCAGCAGTCCAGCGGGCAGCAGAAAGATGAGCTTGTTCTTGAACGAGCCCTTCGCGATGCGCCAGACGATCGGCAGTTCACGAGCAGGCTTGAACCCGGTGACATACTTGGGCGTCACGGCGGCATCGTCGATGACGGCGCCTGCCGCTTTCGAACCTGCCTTTGCAGCTTGGCCGATCACGTCGTCGACGGATGCGGCGGCGAGCTTTGCGATTGCCGAGATGTCGTCAAGAAGGGCAAGCAGTCCGCTCATGTTGGGTCTCGCTGATTGAGGTACTTGGTTACATGAACACGACAATTCGTGAGGGCGCCCCAGGTTCCTCGAAACTGATGGCTGCGGATCCTGCCGAACGCGTAAGGCCGCGGCGGTGCCCTTAGGCTCACCTGAGGGCTGCGCGGTTTGGTCTGGGGGCGGATCTTCATATCGGGATGCACCTTGCCCTTGCGGCTGCCTTATCGGCAAGCCCCTGCCGCAAGGTATCCTCACGCGCACTTTCGGATGCATTGCCACGTGCCCCGAGCCTCGTTAGAGGCCCGCGCCACGAGTGTCAGAACGGGCGCGGGGTCGGCAGGGTCTCGTACCAATCGAAGGAGCGGGCGACGGCATCAGGCATGCTCGTTCGGTTCCAGTCTCCGATAGCGGCCGCCAGACGGTTCAACGTCATCGGCGGGCGCCGCGGAGCGAAGAGTTCAACCGTGTGGTCGGGGCCGTCGACCGGTTGACCTCTGCCGCGTGCCTCGGCAACTGCCTGCGCCGCGAGCGCAGACAGCTCGACCATGTCAGCGCTGCCGATGTTCACGGGCCCTTCGGCGTCGCTCTGCGCCAAGCGAACCAACATATCTGCCGCGTCTTCCGAAAAAATCAGAGGCAACTCTTCGCCGGCCGCGACGCGGGGAATACCCCCGGCCACTACCGCCTCCAGGATCTGGTATCCAGGCGACAGCGTCTGTCGCATCCAAGTGCGGTATTCCCAGGGGCCCCAGGCAGCCGACAGACGAGGGGTCACGACGCTGATTCCGTGCAGGTCGCCGAGGCGCAGCGCCACTTTCTCCGCCGCCAGCTTGGAGATCGCATAAAGGGCGGTCGGGCGGCACTCGGTCGTCGCTTCATCGAGGACGTCGACTTCATCTAGTGTGCGCCCGTAGGCCGCCCCGGAGGAGAACGCCAGGACACGTCCCACGCCAGCAGCTGCGGCAGCCTCGAGCGCATTGGCGGTGCCCGCCACGTTGATCTCGAAGATCGCCGCTGTCCCACCTGCGCGTTCGCGCGTCTCATCAGGTGTCAGCGCGGCACCGTGGACCAGAACGTCAGGACGGTGGTTGGTCACAGCGGAGATGAAGGCGTCTCGATCGCGGACATCCAACACTTCAAAGCGGACGTCCGGCAACACAGCCTTTGCCCAGTCGGGCGGTGGCACGTCCGCACTGGCAATCACCTCCGCCCCATCCATCGCCCAGCGCGCCGCAAGCGCCAACCCGACAAACCCCGTTCCACCCGTCAGAAAAACCCGCATCGCGCTGGAATGTCCCCCGTCGCTCGACTAGCTTCGCTGCGTCTTAACCCGGAGCGCGAAATGGACGTTGCCATCGGATTGGCCCGGCTGGAAGCCCAGATCGTAGAAGATCTGCGGCGGATTGCCTGGCCGTCAACGTCGTGGGTGAAGCCGAGACCCGCGCCGGATGGCGGAGATGCCTTGAATGTCCTGATCATAGGCGCCGGGCAAGGGGGTCTCACGCTCGGCTTTCAGCTGGCGCGTGAGCGAGTCGACAAGGTCGCTATCCTGGACCGCTCGAAACCGCAGGGGCGCGGGCCGTGGAAGACATATGGACGTATGCTGACCCTTCGGTCGCCCAAGCAGACTACGGGGCCTGATCTGGATATCCCGTCGCTCACGTTTCAAAGCTGGTACGAGGCCCAGCACGGGCGCGCCGCTTGGGACGACATGGGCAAGATCCCCAAGGAGCTTTGGGCAGATTACCTCGCCTGGTACGAACGGGTTCTGGAGTTGCCGGTTCGCAGCCCGGCTGACGTTCTGTCCATTCGTCCCGGGGCCGAGTTGGTCGCGGTGGACATCCGGACGCCCCGCGGGGATGAGACGCTCTACGCACGCCATGTGGTTCTGGCCACGGGGATTGAGAGCACTGGTAAGTGGTGGATGCCGGACTTCCTAGCCGCGTTGCCGCGGGATCGTTGCAGCCATACCGCTGACAATGTGGACTTCGGTGCACTCGCCGGGAAACGGGTCGCGGTACTGGGTGCTGGCGCCTCGGCTTTTGACAACGCTGCAACGGCCCTCGAGGCTGGTGCTGCTGAGGTCCATCTGTTCTGGCGTCGTGAAGAGATCCAGCGCATCCAGCCATACAAGCAGATTTCCTACGCTGGGTTTCTGCGCCATTTGGCCGATCTGGACGACGACCAACGTTGGCAGATCATGCGTCATCTGCTGAACCTTCGTGAGGCGTTCCCGGCGGAGACCTGGGCGCGGGTGACGCGCCAGCCCAATGCCCGGTTGCATAGTGGATGTGATTGGCATGGCGCTCGCCCCACCGGTGACGGTGTCGAGCTGGAAACAGCCGAGGGGCCGTTCTTCGCCCATCATGTCATTGCGGGCACTGGTTTTGATGTGGATCCTTCTGCCTGCCGACTTCTGGGGCCGATATCCGACGATATCGCGCGTTGGTCGGATCAGCACGTACCGCCGCCCGAGGACCGCGACCCGCGACTAGCCCGGTATCCCTATCTGGGCAGCACCTTCGAGTTGACCGAGAGGCAGCCGGGCGGGTGTCCGGGGCTATCTCGGGTGCGTCTCTTCACCTTTGGGGCCACGATGAGCTTTGGACCGTCTGGTTCCTCCATAAACGCTCTCAAGTTCGCGGCACCGAGATTGATCCAGGGAATCACAAGGGATCTGTTTCGCGAAGGGGCGTCCGCCCATTTCGCGGACCTTCGGGCGTACGACACACCAGAGTTTGAGCTCTAGGCAGGGGGCATCGGCTATTGTCGGCACTGGTGCGTCCCATGCACAGAGCGCGCAATTCCAGGTTGAATATCGGATCGAGGGACAGACTTCCCGCCCAGATGGACGGACTTTGGAGTGACGAACGTATGAGAAGTCTAACACTCTGGCATGAAATAAAAACCTCTCCGAAGGTTCGATAGGAGGCACGAAAAGTGAGCGCCACCCCCAGCAACTACGAGCAGCTCATGGTTGAACTGATCAACCGGGCGCGTGCGGATCCGGTTGGTGAGGTTGATCGTCTGATCCTCAACGATGACCCGGTCCAAGCCGCCGAGCCCGATATCACATCGGCACTGAACTTCTTCAACGTCGATATCGACCTCTTCCGAAGCCAGCTTGCCGGAACGGCGCCGGTCGCGCCGCTAGCCTGGAACGAGGCGCTTGGTCAGTCCGCGACGGTGCACTCCGAACTGATGGTCCAGTACGACGAGCAGTCGCATAACCTCCCCGGCGAGCCGGGCCTGGGTCAGCGCGTCATCAACGCGGGCTACGATTTCAATGCGATTGCCGAGAACATCTTCGCGTTCAGCCGGTCCGCGCTCTATGGCCACGCCGGTTTCTACATTGATTGGGGTTACGGACCTGGTGGCATCCAGGACCCGGCGGGCCACAGAGACTCCATCCTCAACGCGACCTATGCCGAGGTTGGGATCGGTGTGCTCGAGAACGTGGACGATAACCTCGACGTCGGCCCAAACGTGGTCACTCAGCACCTCGGTCGCCGCTACAACAGTGACTTCGCATTGACGGGGGTCGTGATCGACGACACGGACAATGACGATTTCTACGATATCGGTGAGGGGCTGGGTGGTGTGACCGTCACCGCCCAAAGCGGAGGGTCGACCTTCACGACCGTGAGCTATGCATCCGGTGGCTACACGCTGGTCCTGCCTGACGGAACGTACGACGTCACGTTCTCCGGCGGTGGACTTCAGGGCGCGGTCACCCAGTCCGTCACGATTGGGACGTCCAACGTGAAACTGGATGTCGAACAGGACGATGTTGCCGATACGTCCGTGATCACCGGCAATTCCGGCAGCAACACGTTGGAAGGCACCTCGGGTAACGACACCCTGGAGGGCTTGGGCGGCGACGACACGTTGATTGGCGAAGGTGGTGCGGATGTCCTCTATGGCGGGCCAGGCGAGGACACTGCGGATTACTCGGATTCGCCCGCGGCCATCGTTGTCCGCTTGAACGGTTCGTCTGGCTCGGGTGGTGATGCCGCGGGCGACCGGCTCTTCGGAGTCGAGAACGTCATCGGTTCGAACTTCGCTGATACGATCACCGGCGACGGCTTGGGCAATTCGATCAATGGTAACGGCGGTGCGGACTCACTCATAGGCTCTGGTGACCAGGACGAGCTGATTGGCGGTGCGGGAGGAGATCAGATCCGTGGCAATGCGGGCCAGGATGACATCCACGGCGATGGCGGAAACGACCGCCTCTTCGGTGACGAGGACGAGGACGATATCTACGGCGGCGTGGGTAACGACCGCGTTTTCGGCGGTGGCGACAACGACACCATTGACGGCGGCGCTGGCGACGATGAGCTCTTCGGGACGCTGGGCGCCGACGTAATCGAGGGCGAAGCCGGCAATGACCTCATCGCGGGGAACGCGGGCGCCGACATCCTTTATGGTGACGGAGGTAATGACACGATCAACGGCAACGAGTTTGCCGATGTGCTCTATGGCGGCGACGGCAACGATATGCTGAACGGTGGCTCGGGGCTCGACGCGCTCTATGGTGGGGACAACGCGGATGTGCTCAACGGCGGGGCCAGCTCGGATCAACTGACGGGAGGCGCAGGCGCGGACACCTTTCAGTTTACGGTGACGGGAGGCATCGACCGTGTGACCGATTGGCAGGACGGTACGGATCGTCTCGACTTCACATCGGCCGGCCTCGGGTTTGGCGACTTCGCCGTCTCTGAGTTTGGTGGGGGCCAGGGGGCAAAGCTGGTCGGCGGAGGCTTCGTCGTGTTTCTTGAAGGCATCGCGACAACTGATGTCGGCGTGGGGGACTTTCTGTAGCTGAAAGCCTCTTTGCCGCGTGCCTTGGGGTCCCGCTGCGCCTGGTCTGACGGGGTGGATCCGATATGATCGAGTATTGTACAGATGTGTCTAGCGCTTCCCGTCGATCAGGTTTAGGCTGCCCTTGAACCGCAAGGGAGGGCGCCATGAAATCCCATTACCGTGTTGTCGTCATCGGAGGCGGCGTGGTCGGCGCCTCCGTTCTCTACCACCTCGCCAAGTTCGGCTGGAACGACGTGTGCATCATCGAACGGTCCGTCTTGACGGCAGGCTCATCCTGGCATGCGGCTGGCGGCTTTCATGCCTTGAACGCCGATCCGAACATCGCGTCGCTTCAGGCATATACGATCGACCTGCTCCAGGAGATCGAGAAGGAAAGCGGCCACTCCGTCGGCATGCACATGACGGGTGGTTTGACCATGGCGGGCACGCCCGATCGGTGGGAGTGGCTGCAATCCGCCTACCGCGTCTTCCAGTCGATCGGCATCGAGGACGTGCGGCTGGTCACACCGGAAGAGGCCGGAGAGCTCTGCCCCCTGATGTCCACCCACGGCTTCATCGGGGGCATGTGGGCCGACCGCGAGGGCTACATCGACACCACCGGGACGGTTCATGCCTACGCCGGGGCCGCGAAGAAGCATGGCGGCGAGGTCATCGAACACAATCGGGTGCTGGAGCTGAACCAGACGGCCGAAGGCTGGCAGGTCGTGACCGAGAAGGGCACCATCACCTGCGAACACGTCGTCAACGCCGCCGGGCTCTGGGCCAAGCAGGTCGGCCGCATGGCGGGGATCGAGCTTCCTGTCTCACCGCTCGAGCACCACTACCTGCTGACCGAAGAGATCCCGGAGGTTGCCGCACTTGAGAAGGAGATGCCTCTCGTCGTCGATCTCGAGGGCTTCACCTACATGCGCCAGGACCTCAACGGCATGCTGCTGGGGATCTACGAGATCAACCACAAGCACTGGATGATGGACGGCGCCCCCTGGGAGTACGGCATCGAGCTGCTGCAGGAGGATCTCGACCGGATCGAGAACGAGCTGACCCTTGGCTTCGAGCGCTACCCCGTGCTGCAGAAAGCAGGCGTGCGCAACTGGGTCAACGGCGCCTTCACATTCTCGCCCGATGGCAACCCGCTGGTCGGCCCGGTGCCGGGCAAGCGAGGATACTGGTGTGCCTGTGCCGTGATGGCGGGCTTCCTGCAGGGCGGCGGCGTGGGCAAATCTCTGGCCGAATGGATGATCCATGGCGAGCCCGAGGCCGATGTCTACGGCATGGACGTCGCCCGCTACGGCGCCTTCGCCGAGAACAAGCAATACATCAAGGAGACGACCGGCCAGTTCTACACCCGCCGCTTCGTGATGACCTACCCGAACGAGCAACTCCCGGCCGGGCGGCCATTGAAGATGGCTCCCGCGCACGATGCCATGACCGAGGCCGGGTGCGTCTGGGGGGCAAGCTGGGGCCTGGAAGTTCCGCTCTACTTCGGGTCCAAGGGTTTCGAGGAGACACCGTCGCTCAAGCGCTCTAACGCGTTCGAGATCGTGGCCGAGGAGTGCAAATCCGTCCGCGCCGGCGTCGGCCTTCTGGACATCTCGGGCTTCTCCCGGTTCGAGGTGACGGGCGCTGGCGCCAAGGCGTGGCTGGACGGCATCATGGCGTCGAAGCTGCCGGGTCCGGGCCGCGCACGACTGGCGCCCATGTTATCGCCCGAGGGCCGTCTGAAGGGCGACCTTACCGTTTTCAACTGGGGCGACGGGACCTGGTGGATCATGGGGTCCTACTACTTGCGGGCGTGGCACATGCGCTGGTTCAACGATCACATGGGGGAGGGCGTCGACGTCAGAGACATCTCCGACACCGTCGTTGGCTTCTCTCTCGCGGGGCCGAAGTCACGCGAGGTCATCAGCCGCCTCACCGACGGGCCGATCGACGCTCTGCCGTTCATGGGCTGCGACGCCTTCGACATTGGCATGGCACGTTGCAAGGTCGGCCGCCTCTCGGTTGCGGGCGAGCTTGGCTACGAGATCCACTGCACCGCGGGCGAACACATCGGTCTGCGCCGCGCACTCCTCGAGGCCGGGGCCAACAGCGGAATACGCGAATACGGCTTCAACGCGCTCCTGTCGCTTCGGCTCGAGAAGAGCTTCGGCATCTGGTCGGCCGAGTTCACCCAAGGCTACACGCCCGGCATGACGGGGATGGACCGCTGGATCGCCTGGGACAAGGGTGACTTTGTGGGGCGCAAGGCCGCGACGGCCGAGCGGGATGGCAACGGCCCGGCTCAGAAACTGGTCACATTGGAGATCGACGCGAATGACGCCGATGCGAGCGGGTTCGAGCCCATCTGGTCCGACGGCAACCGGGTCGGCTTCGTGACATCCGGCGGCTATGGCCACACGCTCGACAAGTCGCTCGCCATGGCGATGGTCGACAGCGATCTGGCCGAGGAAGGGCGCGAGTTCGCGGTCCACGTGGTGGGCGCGGAGCGGCCCGCACGGATCATCCCGCCATCGCCATATGACCCCGAGGGCAAGGCGATGCGGTTGTGAACGAGACCCGTATCCGGCGTCGGCGCGGTCGCGAGGGGACGCCTATCCCCTCCAGAAAAGTCGACTACCGGCGGCTTAGGAACCCGTTCCCGTTGATGTCGGTGTTCTCGGAGGATCGGATCGCCGCCATTCACGAGGCGTCGTTCAAGGTCTTGGAAGACCTCGGCATGAAGGTCCTCTTGCCCGAGGCGCGCGATCTGCTCCGCGCGGGTGGCGCGTTGGTTGGCGATGACGAGATGGTGCGGATCGGCCGTGACATGGTCGAAGCCGCTCTGGCCTCGGCCCCGAAGTCGATCCCGGTAGCTGGCGGTATACCCGAGCGCGACATCGTGCTGGAGCTCGGCAATCTGGTGTTCCAGCCCGGCGCGGGGGCCCCCCATGCGACGGATCTTACCCGCGGACGGCGGCCCGGATCGCTCATGGATTTCCGCGAACTGGTGCAGTTGACCCAGCATTTCGATGTCCTGCACATGGTGCCCCCGCTGGTCGAGCCGCAGGACGTACCCACGCATCTGCGCCATTACGAGACCATGCGCGCGCAACTCACCCTGTCGGACAAGGTGCCGTTCATCTTCGCGCGCGGCACGCCCCAGGTCATGGAAAGCCTTGAGATGCTGGCGGAGTTCCGTGGGCTGTCAGAGGCCGAGCTGTTCTCCGGCGTTCATTGCTACACCATCATCAACACGAACTCGCCCCGGCAGATCGACATTCCGATGGCGCAGGGCCTGATCGACTTTGCCAGGGCAGGGCAGGTGTCGATCGTCACACCCTTCACGCTGATGGGGGCGATGGCGCCGATCACGGTGGCCGGGGCCATGACGCTAAGCCACGCCGAAGCGCTGGCCGCGATCACGCTGACCCAGCTGGTCCGGCCTGGTGCGCCGGTCTGCTACGGCACGTTTACCTCGAACGTCGACATGAAGTCCGGGGCGCCTGCGTTCGGCACGCCCGAGCACTTCAAGGCGTCGCTCGCGGCCGGGCAATTGGCGCGGCTCGTCGGCCTGCCATGGCGCTGCGCCAGCGGCTCTGCCGCCAACATCTCGGACGCCCAGGCCGCGCATGAAACCCAGTTCGCCCTGTGGGGTTGTCTCATGGCGGGTGCCACGGTCGTGATCCATGCCGCTGGCTGGCTGGAGGGCGGCCTTACGGTTTCCTACGAGAAGCTCATCACCGATATGGAAGTCCTTCAGATGGTGGCCGAGCTTTGTGCCGATACCGCGGCTGGGGATGACGAGATCGGCCTCGATGCGCTGGCCGAGGTTGCACCGGGCGGGCACTTCTTTGCCGCCGGCCAGACCATGACCCGCTACCAGACAGAGTTCTACGAGCCGCTCATCGCGGATTGGTCGAACTTCGGGACCTGGACCGAGCGGGGTGCCCAGGACGCCACGACGCGGGCCACCGCTAAATGGCAGAAGATCCTCGCCGAGACCCCTGGGCCGGACACGTCGATGGAGAAGGCCGAGAACCTGGATGCCTACATTGCCCGTCGTACTGCCGCGGGTGGCGCGGCGCCGGAGAGCTGAGCGATGGCACGTGCAGAGCCCTTGCTCCATCGGGACGATCCGGACCGCGAGCCGCTGATCGGCAACATCAAGGTCACGCGTGAGGACTGGCTGGCGGTTGCGATGGAAGTGCTGATTGTGGACGGCGTCGAGCAGGTCAAGATCCTCAGCCTGTCCGAACGCCTCGGCGTTTCGCGATCCAGCTTCTATTGGTACTTCAAGAGCCGCCAGGACCTTCTGGATCAGCTGCTGGCGAGCTGGGAGGCCAAGAACACGGGCGGCATCGTTACGCAGTGCGCCAAGCCATCGGCCACGATTACGCAAGCCGTCTGCAATCTCTTCCGCTGCTTCGTGCACGATGGGCTGTTCGATCCCAAGCTGGACTTTGCCGTGCGCGAGTGGGCCCGCCGCTCCGGCACCGTCCGAGCGGTAGTTGATCGGTCGGACGATCAGCGGATCGATGCCATCCAGGCGATGTTCGTGCGCCATTCCTATTCAGAGGAAGAGGCCACCGTGCGCGCCCGCATCCTCTACTACATGCAGATCGGCTACTACGCGCGCGAGGTGCGCGAGCCACTGGAGGACCGGCTGGCGCTGGTGCCCACCTACTTGTTCAGTTTCACCGGCCAGGAGGCAGATCCGGCGGAGGTGGCCGCGCTTGCGGCTTTCGCCCGGGACCACGAGGAGAGAACACCATGACTCAAACAGCAGATGCGATCATCATCGGCACCGGTGTCATTGGCGCGGCGACCGCCTTCGAGATGGCAAAGGCAGGCTGGAAGACCGTGTCGGTCGACCGGAACACGCAGATCGGTCATGGCTCGACCGCGGGATCCTGCGCGATCGTGAGAATGCACTACTCCACGTTCGACGGGACTGCCTTCGCATGGGAGGGGTATCACTACTGGCGCGACTGGCCCGAGTACCTGGGGCTCCCCTCCGGCGCGGTACTGGCTCAGTTCCGGGAGGTCGGCTGTCTGGTGATGAAGACCGAGGCCAATGGGCATTTGGTCAAGCACATGCAGTACAGCGGCGAGCTGGATTGCCCGTTCGAGGAATGGGCCCCCGACAGGGTCAACGGCCGCCTGCCGGTCTACACGCTCGACAGTTTCGCCCCGGCCAAGCGGATGGACCAGCCCGGGTTTGGCGAGTCGAACGGCGCCAAGTTGCGTGGCGGTGTCTTCTGGCCCAAGGCCGGGTATGTAACCGATCCCGCGCTCTCGGCCCAGAACCTCGCGGCTGCCGCCAAGCAGCATGGGGCCTCGTTCCTGATGGGCCATGAGGTCACCCACATCGTGCAGCAGGGCGGCAAGGTGCAGGGGGTGAGGCTGGGTTCCGGCGAGGAGATCCATGCCCCGGTGGTGATCAACGTCGCTGGCCCCGGCTCCGCCATCATCAACCGCATGGCCGACGTTACCGGAGACATGACAATCGAGACGCGGCCCCTGAGGCAGGAGGTCGTCCATGTGCCTGCGCCGGAGGGCTTCGACTTCGAGCATCAGGGCACCATCGTCTCGGACAGCGACATCGCCTGCTACTGTCGGCCGGAGAAGGGCAACAACATCCTGATCGGCAGCGAAGACCCGGAGTGCGATCCGCATGATTGGCAGGACGACGACAAGAACTATCCGCGAGACTTCACGGACCAGTGGACGACACAGGCGATGCGGTATGCGCAGCGTGTGCCATCGCTCGGCATCCCCTCGCGCACGGCGGGGGTGGTCGATCTCTACGATGCCTCGACCGACTGGATCCCGATTTATGACAAATCGGCCCTGGGCGGGTTCTACATGGCCTGCGGGACCAGTGGGAACCAGTACAAGAATGCACCGATCGCGGGGAAGATGATGGCGGCGCTTGTCGATTACTGCGAGGCGGGCAACGACCACGACACGTCGCCGCTAAGGTTCCGGCTGCCTTACATCGGGCGGGACATCGACGTTGGCTTCTACTCCCGCAAGCGCCCGATCAACGCTGAGTCGAGCTTCTCTGTCCTCGGCTGAAGACGTCAATCAAAGTGGCCAGACGATCAGGAGGGTCGGGACCGCCACCGCGATGACCAGAACCTCCAATGGCAGCCCGATGCGCCAGAAGTCGCCGAACTGGTAGCCGCCGGGGCCCAGAATGATCGTGTTGTTCTTGTGCCCGATCGGGGTGAGAAACGCGCAGGACGCAGCAACGGCGACGCCCATCAGGAAGGTGTCGGCGTTCGATCCCGTCGCCGCCGCCACGGAGACCGCGATGGGTGCCGCGATCAGCGTTGTTGCCACGTTGTTCAGGAAGTCGGACATGGTCATCGTCACGATCATCAAGACGGTGAGGGTGACCCAGGCGGGGTAGCCATGCGTCAACCCGGTGATCTGCCCGGCCAGAAGATCTGCGGCTCCCGTTCGTTCGAACGCCTCTGCCAGGGGGATCAGGCTTGCGAGCAGAACGATCACCTTCCATTCGACCGAATCGTAGACCTCCCGCCCGCTGATCAGACCCATGACCACGTAGCCGATGACCGCGCCAGCGAGCGCCACTGTGAGTGGCATCATCCCCAAGACCGCCAGGCAGACGGCGGCCACGAAGATCCCGATTGACAGACCTGCCTTGCGGCGCTGGACGACCTCCGTCCGGCGGCCCTCGATGGGGAGCGCCCCCAGCCAATCG
>JBCCDA010000100.1:0-16086 GCA_039033215.1 Pseudomonadota bacterium
CATGTCAGCGCGCTCAATGTATCCGCCCAGACCCAAGAACAGATAGTTGTCGTTGCGCAGCATCGTTGAGGTGGAGGCACCGCGGATCGTTGCGCCACGCAGCTTCACCCAATCCAGCACGCCCGGCAGATCGCGGAGCACTTGGTTCGAATCCATGAGCTCCAGCTTGCGCCAGCCGTCGTTCAGCACTTCCCACAGCTGCATCGTAAGCGCGGTGCGGACTGACCGACCGTTGGCACGTGCTCTTTCAAGGCATGTCCTGATCGACGACGGGTTGTCGTTGTCCAGAATGAGCGTTCGGACAATCGCCGCTTCCGTGATGCCCTCGGGGTCCTCGAAGCGGTCGAGGCATCCTGCCGCGGCCGCAACGGACCGCCACTCATAGGCCGAGCGGCTGCCCGGCAGCATGGCCATCCGGTAGCCCATTTCGATCAGCCGCGCAGTCGAGTCGGCCCGTTCCACATAGCGCGCCAGCCAGTACAGGCTCTCGGCCGTCCGTGACAGGAGTACCTGATCGGTCATGACGTCAGAACCCAAGTATCCTTGACCCCGCCACCTTGCGAAGAGTTCACAACCAGCGAACCCTTGCGCAGTGCCACACGGGTCAAACCTCCGGGTACAAGCCGCATCTGCTTGCCCACGAGGCAGTAAGGCCGCAAGTCGACATGGCGTGGCCCGATGCCGTCCCCGTCCATTGCAGGGACCGTCGAGAGATCGAGTGTAGGTTGCGCGATGAACTCCGACGGGTTTCTACGAATGCGCTCGGCGTAAGTCGCGCGCTCTTCCTCGGTCGATTTCGGACCAATCAGCATGCCGTAACCGCCCGAGCCGTGGACTTCCTTGACAACCACCTCGTCCAGTTTGTCCAGAACATGCGCGCACTCATCAGCCTCGGAGCAGCGCCATGTCGGCACGTTCTCCAGGATCGGAGTCTCTCCGAGGTAGAATTCAATCATCTGCGGCACAAAGATGTAAATCGACTTGTCGTCCGCGACTCCGGCACCGGGCGCCGAGCAGAGTGTTACGCCGCCTGCCCTGTAGACGTCGAAGAGCCCCGGGACGCCCAGCAACGAGTCCGGTCGGAACGCCAACGGGTCGATGTAGTCGTCGTCGATCCGGCGATAGATGACATCGACGACTTGTGGCCCGCGGGTGGTCCGCATCCAGACCCGTCCTTCGTCCACGAACAGATCGTTGGCTTCGACCAGAGTGACGCCCATCAGATCGGCGAGGAACGAATGCTCGTAGTACGCGGAGTTGAACGCGCCGGGTGTCAGGACAACGATGTTGGGGTCCTGCTTGCACGCGGGCGGCGCAACTTCCTCCAGCGTCCGGAGCAGATGATCGGCATAGCTGTCCACCGGTTGCACAGCACCGCCGGCAAAGAGCTCGGGAAACATGCGCATCATGATCTCGCGGTTCTCGAGCATGTAGGACACGCCTGATGGGGTGCGGCAGTTGTCCTCGAGCACCTGGAACGAACTTTCGCCCGTGCGGACGATGTCGATCCCGACGATATGGCTGTAGACGCGGCCCGGAGGTTCGACGCCCACCATCGCCGGAACGAATGCCGCATTCTGGTAGACGAGACGTTCCGGCACGATCCCTGCCTTCAGGATCTCGCCGCGGTGATAGACGTCGTAGAGAAACGCGTTGAGAGCGCGGGCACGTTGCTGGATTCCGCGATCCAGTTGCCCCCATTCCCCTGCCGAAAAGACCCTGGGGACAAGATCAAACGGGATCAGCCGCTCCGGGTCGCCACCTTCGCCGTAGACCGCGAACGTGATGCCTATACGTCGGAAGATCGCCTCGGCCTCCGCCGAACGCTGTTTCAGGCGTTCGATTCCTACGGCATCGATCCACTTTGCAATCCGCGCGTAGGGAACCCGCACGATGCCATCGCTGCCGGACATCTCATCGAACATCGAATTCCCCGTTTGACGCAATTCGACCATAGGCGTTGTTGCCGCTCATTCAAGCGGATCAAACCAACCAGAGTGGATTCGACCACGCCTTTCGACCAAAGACGTCTACAACCACGACCCTGATCCAGCCGCCGGCTCGAAACGCGGCAAGTGGGATCTCGGCATGGGACAGCCCTGATCCGTAAACCCTTGTGCTGGCAGATTGCGCGCCCAGCCCAATGATCCGCTCTGCCGGTGAGCAGGCAACCTCAAGATGATCGCGTGACAGAGCCATACGGTGCAGAAGTGGTCCCTGCGTTGAGTAGTGCTGGCCACTCTTGAGGGCTGCAAGCAACAGGTCGGGCTCGTTGGCGTCGGCCTTCACCATGACCCAACCGCCGAAATGATCCGGTCCCTTGAAGTGTGCATCGTCAGTCGCGATAGCACTCAGGCGCCGTCCGTCGTGAAGCAACTGGTCCAGAATTGCCGTTCCGTCGCCACGGTCGCTATCGACCGCGCAGCCGTGATTGTAGATCTCGACCGCATGAGCAGCGTCGATCGAGCGCGCGTCGTCCAGCGTGAGATTGAACCATTGTGGGTGAGCAATCGCAACGAATGCGCCTGCCTCTCGGCACCGATGCGCAAGAGCACCCGCAGGTTCTGGGGCATGCGTTGCACCAAAATCCGGTGCCTTGGGGCGTTGGAAGTCAGCGGGCAGACCCACCGCCAGGAGATGCCAGATCTCGCCATTGGCCAATGCCCCAGAATGCACCTCCGCCCCCAGGATTGTCGTGAAGGTTGGCGTTCGGAACGGGACGGTATCGGCGATTGGGTAGTCGTAAAGGCCCACGAGATGATCTGAAAGGCAGAGGAAGTCGTAACCCTCCGCGGCGTAGCGAGCACACACGGTCTCGGGCGGCAGCAGACCATCAGACAAGGTCGAATGCGTGTGGAGGTTGCCGCGAAAGAAGCGACCTGGGGTGGAGAAGGGTGCAAGCAATTCGGCCACGTTTGGCATCCTCTGGTGCTGTTCGGACATCGCGGGCAAAACCCGATCAGCGCGATTGAGAGACAGCCTGAACAGGGGATCAAGTCTTGTCTTTTTGGCTGCCTCTTTTTCGGGAACATGGGCTGATTCCGCGACGCGCGCAGTCTGAGGGCGCTCGGACCTGCAGACGATTGGCGCGCTTCATCCGGGCGCTACCTTCCTGCGGCAACACCAGGCGCACCATTGTTCGAGAGGCCGGATGAAACGCACGCTGCAAACCGCGATCGCGCTGGTTGTTGTCTTGGGTCTTGTCTGGTTGGCGCTACGCACACCAGCGCCGAGCATCACTGTTACTGAGGTCGTCGCACATCCGATCGACGGGGCACCTCATGCCGCCATGATCACGCTCACCATCAGCAATGACGGTGGGCCGGACATGCTGATAGATGCACAATCGCCGTTTGCAGAGCTGACAACCCTCAAGTCGCGAACCGGTCAGGGCCTGCCCGTGCCTGCGAACGGCGCCATCTCACTGGTGATGGAGGGCGGACACATCGTTCTGATGGGATTGGAGAGTCCACCAAAGCAGGGGACGCAGCTCCCGATCGAATTGACGTTTCTTCGTGCGGGGGAACATCAGGTTCGTGCGCACGTGGGGCCGAAGATGTCACCGACAACGATTTATTCCTGGATGCCAGGTGATGTGCCAGCACCGGAGGCAACCCTCTACGCCACCCCATCGCGCCCGGGGTGGGCGATCAGGCGGTCAGATAGTCCGGGATCCTCGCTCAGCGGCATCCCAAGGATAGAGGAAGGCGGGTACGCAAACCTCTATATTGACGGCGCCAAGGTTCACGACGCCTTCGTCGACGAGGTCACGATCGGTGCTCTGCTACCGGGTCGATATGAAGCAATGATGATGTTCTTCGACAAAGACCACCGTCTACTCGTACAGGACGCGGCTCCGATTTCCGCGACCGTTGAGATCGTCGTCGACTAGGGGTTGTTCAGTCGACGAAGGCGCGCTCCACCACGAACTCCGCAGGCTTCGAGTTCGCGCCTTCCGTAAGCCCCGCATTCTCCAACAGCTCTTTGGTGTCCTTGAGGAAGTCCATCGACCCACAGATCATTCCGCGGTCCACGTCGGGATCCAGCGGCGGTACACCGAGATCTTGGAAGACCTTGCCCGAGTTGACGTTGTCGGTGATGCGGCCCATCCGCGGGCTCTCTTCGCGGGTCGTCGTCGCGTAGTGCACCAGCTTTGCCGAGGCTTCTTCACCCACGAGCGGGTCGTTGCGTGTCATCTCGACAAGCTCGTAGCCATACGTGAGTTCAGCTCCGAGGCGACAGGTATGGCAGAGAACCACCTGCTCGAACTTCTCGTAGGTCTCCGGGTCACGAATGATGGATGCGAACGGCGCGATGCCCGTCCCGGTCGAAAAGAGCCAAAGACGTTTGCCGGGGATCAACGCATCGTTCACCAGGGTCCCGACGGGCTTCTTGCGCATCAGTGTTGTATCACCCGGCTGGATCTTCTGGAGGTGCTCGGTCAGCGGACCACCCGGAACCTTGATCGAGAAGAACTCCAGTTCCTCGTCCCATGACGGTGAGGCAATCGAATAGGCGCGAAACACCGGTTTCTCGGCGTTCGGCAGACCAATCATGACGAACTCGCCCGACCGGAACCGGAAAGACGCCGGACGCGTAATCCGGAACTGGAACAGACGGTCCGTGTAGTGCTTGACCGAGACAACGCTCTCAGCAAAGACGCCAGCAGGAACGGGGAAAGTCTGAGGGGCGTCGGCGACGTCTGACATCTCGGCAGCTCTCGGTTCGGGGCATGTTGGATTTCACATACAGCCACACATGACGAGAGGTCGCACGAATTTCAAGTGGACTAAGCGCTCCGGCACCTGAGAGCGGTGGAGTAGATCACAGTTTGTGCAGGCGTTTGGGCTTCGATGCGCTCAGCGCCCGATCAGCGTCATGATCTCTGGCAGCAACTGCTCTGAGACGGCTTGATGCATCTGCGGTGAGGGCATTTCCCGGTTCTCGTCGATCGGCGCGCCAGATGGTCGGAAGAGGACCGTTCTTCCCCCAATGCGCAGATCCTGTGGCAGTCCGACCGACGTCGAACACTCGACATATGCGTCCGCCACATTCCTGACAGCTTCGATCATCGCACGATCGACGTAGTGAGGGTAGGACATCCCCGTCGGATCATCAGGATCGGAGCGAAGGTCTTCCGGTTCACGCGTGGCAAACCAGACCAGAACCGTCTTGCACTTCAGGGAAGAGAGCAGAGTCTGAGTGCGTCCGATCCACGCGTTCTTCATCTCGTTGACGACTAGACGGAACCGCGACTCGTCCAAGTCGCGCAGATACCGCAGCATCGGTTTGGTGAATGCGAACCGCTCAAAGTCCACTTCGGGATAGACCCCGGTAAGTAGATCCGAAACCTCGTGCAGACGCGTGTTTCGGCGCGGCCTGACGGTGAACATCCTGTTCGAGATAGCGGACGCGCTCATCGCCTCGACTACGCAGACCGTGGACTTCGACGCGCTTTCGCGGACCTCCGGATCGGCCAGGAAGAACCCGGGCCCTGCACCATCCGTGCCCAGATTGAGCGCCGTCATCTCGAACTGATTGGCAAGAATTTGCGGAAACGGCATGTCCACGTAGCGTCCGAAAGTGTAACCTGAGCCCACAAACGCAAGGTAGGGCTTCGACAAATCCGGTTGTGGACCCCGAAACACCTGACGACTACGCCCAAAGCGGTATGCGCGGTAGTCGAACAATGGGTCATCGATCTCAAGCTCGGACATGTCTTCTCTGACCTCACTGGCAGCATGGTGGTGACGCCACGACAATCTCGGAAACCAATTGACGAACACTGAACACCCGGTTCCTTTGTCGCCGACTATCGAAGTCGCGCCCAAAAGGGCCGCTGAGGAGAACGATATGGGGTTCGAGACGATACAAATAGACATCAGCGGGGGCGTTGCCACGATCCGCCTGGACCGTCCAAAAGTAATGAATGCGCTCAATGCCCAGATGCGACGCGACCTGGTCCAAGCGTTGACCCAAGGGGCGCGGGAGGCGCGGGCAATCGTGTTGACCGGCAATGGTGACGCCTTTTGCGCGGGGCAAGACCTGGGCGAAGGTATCAGCTTCGGAGATCTCGACCTCGAACGTACGCTTCGGGAGGAATACGAACCACTGCTGAAGCTCATCTACGACTGCCCCGTGCCCACGGTGTGCGCGGTGAACGGCGCAGCGGCGGGTGCGGGGGCCAACCTCGCGCTGGCCGCCGACATCGTCATTGCAGCGAAGTCAGCAACGTTCCTTGAAGCGTTCGCCCGCATAGGCTTGGTGCCTGACGCCGGTGGGACTTACTGGCTCCCTCGACTGGTTGGCCGGGCACGCGCCTTGGGGATGTGTCTGCTGGCCGAACCAGTGACAGCCGGCCAAGCGATGGCCTGGGGCCTCATCTGGGAAGCTGTGGACGACGAGAAGTTGTCGGCCAGGGTTGGCGAGATTGCCCAACGTCTCGCCGTTGGGCCGACGGTCAGCCACCGGCTGACCAAGCAAGCGATAGCCGCCAGCTTCCAGAACGACCTGCAGGCGCAACTGGAGCTCGAAGCCCGATTGCAGAAACAAGCCGGGACGACACGCGATTTTCGCGAAGGCGTCATGGCGTTTCTGGAGAAGCGCCCGGCACGGTACGAGGGACGATGACTCCGGTCTGGTGGGGACTGACGCTGTGAGCATGACCTCGTTCATGGAAAGGGTGTCCAAGGCGCCTCTTGCCCACGATCAGGACCGGGCCGACGCCACGATGGCACAACTCGATCCCGGGCTTCGGGCGGGGAAATTGGGTGCGCTGCTGACCGGCGCATCTGGGTCGAGCCCGTACCTATCCCGTCTGATTTCGCGACATGCCGACTGGCTGGCGGACACGATGCCCGCAGCCCCTGAAGACGTTCTCGATGCTCTGCTCGATGCGCTGAACGAAGACATCACACCCGACACAGGCTTCGCCGATGTCGCAAGGGCCCTCCGCGTGGTCAAATCTCGGGCCGCATTGCTGATCGCACTGGCCGATTTGGGAGGCGTGTGGACGCTTCAGCCGGTCACCGACGCGCTGACCCGGGTCGCAGACACGACGATCGAACAGGCGGCGCGCTGGTTGCTTCAACGGGAACTGGCAGGCGGCAAGTTGCCGGGGCTGGATGAGGACGCGCTGGCACACGGCGCTGGCTACATCGTTCTGGCGATGGGAAAACTGGGCGCTCATGAACTGAACTACTCGTCCGATATCGACCTGATCGTTCTCTTCGATGAGCAGATCTTCGAGGACAGCCACGTTCAGGATGCCCGAGCACGATACATCCACGTGACGCGGCAGCTTGTGAAGCTGCTCTCGGAGAACACCGGCGACGGCTATGTCTTCCGCACGGACCTGAGGCTGCGTCCTGCGCCGTCGACCACCCCAATATGCATGTCGACCGAAGCGGCGGAACGCTACTACGAAACGATAGGCCGCACTTGGGAGCGCGCCGCCCACATCAAAGCCCGTCCCCTCGTAGACACCGCAGCGGGCGGTGCCTACCTGCGCCGGCTATCCCCCTTCATCTGGCGCCGCAATCTAGACTTTGCGGCGATCGAGGATGTCCATGCATTGCTGCGCAAGATCAGGGCCCAACGGGTACGTTTTACCCCCGACGGTCTGGCGGGATACGATCTCAAGCTCGGCCCCGGGGGCATCCGCGAGATCGAATTCTTCGCACAAACGCGACAGCTCATTATGGGTGGTCGGGACCCAACACTGAGACCATCTGAGACGCTCAACGCTTTGACGGCCTTGGAGCGCGCGGGTTTGATTGATCTCACGTCGCTCGAGTCGCTCAGCCGCGACTACATCCAGCTTCGAACGATCGAGCACCGTCTCCAAATGATCGAAGACGCGCAAACCCACGCCGTCCCGAAATCGGTCGAGGCTCGGGAGCGAGTGGCCCGGCTAGCTGGCCAATCAGATTTGCAGGCCTTTGAGCGCAATCTCGCAGACCTGCTAGAGCGGGTGCATACGGGCTGTGAGGAGTTCTTCGGCACTCGGGAAGCTCCGCGGGATACGGAATCTGACCAGATTACCGAAGACCACCTGTTGACGTTGGGGTTCAAACGCCCAACCGATGCACTCCGCACACTCGCTCGTTGGACACGGGGCGAGATCGCGGCGACCCGAGCCGAGCGCGCGCAGGGCCTCTTGTCTGGGCTTCAAAGCGCGATCCTCCAAAGGCTTGCCGGCGCCATCGATCCAGATCGGGCTCTGGTGCAGTTTGATCGCTTCATCGCAGGACTGCCGTCGGGCGTGCAGGTGTTCTCGCTCTTTTCGGCCAACCCGCAGTTGCTGGACCTGATTGTCGAGATCTGTTCAGCCGCACCTCGCCTCGCCGCCTACCTTGCGCGCCATCCCCATACGCTTGACGCCCTGCTGGATCATGACTTCTGGCAGCCACTCCCGGAGCGTTCCGAGCTCGAAGCCGATCTGCGCCAACGGCTCGCCGGGATATCGGACTATGAACGCATTCTCGATGCTACCCGCGTCTGGGCGCGCGAGCAGTGGTTCCGAGTCGGTGTGCACGTCTTGCGGTCGTTGGTCGATCCCGTGGAAGCGGGCGCCGAGTTCTCCCGGATCGCTGAGTGCTACATCGCTTTTCTGGTGCCCGTTGTCATCGCTGACTTCGCGAGCCGGCACGGCGCACCTCCTGGCGTCGGGTTGACGGTTCTCGCCATGGGGAAGCTTGGCTCGTGCGAGATGACGGCGCGCTCAGACCTCGATCTGATCACGATCTTCGATGACGCGGGCGTCGAGATGTCTGATGGACCGAAGGCGCTCGGGTCTGGGATCTACTACCGGCGGCTGACCCAGGCGCTGGTCTCTGCCTTGACGGCACCGACGGCGGAGGGCGCACTCTACGAGGTCGACATGCGATTGCGACCCTCGGGGCGCTCGGGCCCGGTCGCCGTGTCCGTTGGTGCGTTCGAGCGCTACCAGACCGAAGACGCCTGGGTCTGGGAGCACATGGCGCTGACACGGGCGCGGGTCGTCGCGGGACCCGAAGATCTGTCCCATCGCGTCGGACGGATCGCCAAGCAAGCGCTCGCGAAGCGTGTGGCAGATGTCCGTGTCATGCCCGAGGCGCGGGACATGCGGATGCGATTGATCGACGCCCATGGCCCAGACCGAGCCAATCCCTGGTCTCTGAAGCACACCGCGGGTGGTTTGATGGAGATTGAGTTTCTGGCTCAGGTTGGTGCGCTTCTAACCGGCATCGATGCAGCCCGCCCCCTGGCCAGTACCCTCTCAGACCTCGCCGACCACGGTTGGATCAGTGCCGAGGACGCAGCAACGCTGAAGACGTCGGCCCGGCTTCAGCAATCCCTTCAGCAGATAGAGCGGGTCGCGCTCGATGGCACTATCGACCCGGAGACGGTCGGAGCAGAGCTCCGACAAGCGTTGGTTCGAGCCTCAGAAGCTGAAGACTTCGGAACGCTTCTGGAGCAGCTCACCCAAAAACAGCAAAGCGCCGGTCGCATTGTCGAACAGCGGCTGGGCCTGGAGCCCTAGCCACCGCCCACAGAACTGCCCCATGTCAGGTTGGAATCTGCGCGGTGCGCTCCCCACTCCCCTACTTTGCGGGCAACGCTGTCTCCACCAGCTTGGCCCAATAGGCGACCCCCGTCGGCGCGATCTCGTCGTTGAAATCGTAGCGGGGCGTGTGAACCATCGCTGAGTCACCATTCCCGATGAAGACAAAGGCGCCCGGCCTTTCATCTGCCATGAAGGCGAAGTCCTCGCCGCCCATGGTCTGCTCCCAGGTACGGTCGACCCTCTCATGACCGAACAGATCTTCAAGGACCGTGGCGGCGAAGTCGGCCTGCTCGGCATCGTTGACGGTCGGTGGATACGGGATGCTCTCGCTTTCAATGACCACCTCGACGCCCATTCCCCGAGCGACATCCTCGCAAATCCGCGTGGTCTCCGCCCGCAGCAACGCATCGACTTCCTTGTCGAACGTGCGGCGAGTGCCGCCGATGATGGCCTCGTCCGGGATGACGTTGCAGGCCGTTCCAGCCTGAAACATGGTGATCGAGAGCACGGCTGGCTTCAGCGGATCCACCTTTCGCGAGACGATGGATTGCAGCGCCGTCACGATCTGAGCGCCCGCCAGAACCGGGTCGCGGGCCAGGTGTGGCTGCGCCGCGTGCCCGCCATCGCCGCGAACGCGGATGATGAACTCATCGGCCGAAGCCATGACCGGCCCCGGACGCACGCCAAAGCTACCCGCAGGCATGCCCGGCCAGTTGTGCATCCCGTAGACAGCACGGGCGGGAAAACGGTCGAACAGGCCATCGTCGATCATGGCCTTGGCACCAGCGCCACCTTCCTCGGCCGGCTGGAAACAGAAGTAGACCGTCCCGTCGAAGTTCCGCGTCTCGGCCAGATGTTTCGCCGCACCAAGCAGCATGGTCGTGTGCCCGTCGTGGCCACAGGCATGCATGACGCCTGAGTTGACTGAGGCATGCTCTAGCCCCGTATCCTCTGGAATCGGCAAGGCGTCCATGTCCGCGCGCAGCAGAATTGCCTCACCCGGTCCACCCTTACCGTGCAGGACCCCGACGACGCCCGTCTTCCCAATACCCGTCTCCACCGCGTCGAACCCGAACGCCTCGAGCTTTTCTGCGACGACACCCGCGGTGCGGACCTCCTGGTAGCCAAGCTCGGGATGCTTATGCAGATCCTGACGCCATTCGGTCAGCTCGGGCTGCATCGCTGCAATCGAGTTCGGGATCGGGTGCATGTGTCCTCCTAGAAGTCGATGGGCGCTGCGTCGCGCAGGATGGCAGTCGCGGTATCCGAGAAATCGTCCGCATCAGTGAGATGTGCCGTCCCCCGGTGGAGGACAAGTGGCGGTGCCAACCGAAACGGACCCTTTGAGCCCTTTCGGGCCTTTACGATCACGCGCTTGGCCGGTCGACCCTCCCGGCCAGCAAGCGGTAGGACGGCAATGTCCCCGGCCTGGGCTCCGAAACCAGCCAGGATGTCCGGCAGCCGCTCCGCACGTTGGATGACCACGACCCATCCGCCTGGCCTTGTGCGCGCGAGCGCCGCCGTCAGCCATGTCATCATGTCCGTATCCAAGCGGTGCGCCCGGTCTCGGGCAGGGTCCGGCGAGCCTGACCCTTCCGCCGAATGCCAGGGCGGATTCAACATCACCGCGTCAAAGACGCTTTCCTTCAACGCCCTGGGCATGACGCGCAGGTCGCCGTCGTGCACCGTGAAGCGCTGCGCATTCGACGCTGCGTTTTCCCGCGCCAGACGGGCATAGAGGAGCTGCAACTCGAGGCCATGCAGATCGAGGCTCGGTACGCGTGCGCCAAGGCAGCATGCGGCAGCACCCACGCCGCACCCTAGATCGAGAACACTGTTTCCCGACACAGCGGGGGTCGCGGCAGCCAGTAGAACGGGATCGGTTGCGGCACGGTACCCTGTAACCGGTTGGCGAAGACGCACCCGCCCGTCGAGAAACGCGTCCTCAGCCGTATCCACGACCCCAGTAGTCAAATCCAAGTCTCTCCCTCAAAAACCTCGATCCCGTTGTCTTTGAGGATGATCCGGGCGCGGGCCAGATCCTCGGACCGCACCACAAGCCGGCGCGGCAATACGCCGATCGACCCCTCTAGGACGCTCATGTTTACGTCCAGCGGGAAACACTCTATGTCCTCGGCGCGCAACAGCGCGGTGGCGAAGGGTATCAGGGTCGGGTCGGTAGTGCGCAAAAGTTCTTCCATATCAAGCCTATTAGGTGATCGCGATCCTAGCGTCGAGGCCCGGCATGGCTGAGGGCCCTTTCGAGCAGCTGACGGGTTTGGTGGCCGACGACCTGATCGCGGTCAACACTCTGATCCGCGAGCGTATGGCGTCCGAGCACGCGCCCCGGATCCCCGAGATATCGGCCCACCTGATCGAGGCGGGTGGCAAACGGCTGCGCCCGATCCTGACCCTCGCCGCAGCCGGGCTCTGCGACTACCGGGGTGTTGACCACGTCAAACTGGCCGCCACCGTCGAGTTCATCCACACGGCAACCCTGCTCCACGATGATGTCGTGGACGAGAGCAAGAAGCGACGGGGACGCGCGACGGCCAACATTCTCTGGGATAACAAATCGTCGGTGCTGGTCGGCGACTACCTTTTTTCCCGGGCATTCAACCTGATGGTCGAAACGGGCAGCTTGCGGGTGCTGGGCATCCTGTCCACCGCCTCGGGCGTGATCGCCGAAGGCGAAGTCCTGCAGTTGTCGACAGCACACGACCTGACGACGGATCGCACGCGCTATGAGCAGGTGATCTATGGTAAGACAGCCGCGCTCTTCGAGGCGGCGGCGGAAGTCGGTGGTGTGATCGCCGGCGCCGAGGAAACGCAGATTGCTGCGCTGGCCACGTTTGGCCGGGGCCTTGGCATGGCGTTCCAGCTCTCTGACGATTACCTCGACTACGGGGGGTCCACCGCGGCGCTTGGCAAGAATACCGGCGACGACTTTCGCGAAGGCAAGGTAACTCTGCCCGTGATCCTCGCAATGGCGCGCGCCGACGAGGCTGCGAAGGCGTTCTGGAAGCGCACGATCGCGAAGGGAGAGTCCTCGGACGATGACCTTGCACAGGCGATGAGACTTCTGGCTGAGACGAACGCCCTGCCAGATACTCTTGCCCGGGCGACCGAGCATATCGACGCCGCGCTCTCCGCTCTGGAGATGTTCCCCGATGGTCCGCTGCGATCGGCACTTTCCGAGATCGCGAGGTTCGTGGTGACGCGGCAAAGCTGAGTGTGGCGCAAGCGACAGCCCCTACATCGACTGGGTCAGCGGGCACGCGGCACAAGGAAGTTTAAGCCGCAGCAACACTGCATCGAACCGAGGTATGACCCAGGAGTAGTGCTCTGGAACACGCGTTGGCCGATGGTGCACGACTCCTCTGGTCCTAGGCGCGCAAAGAAGTTTGCCGAGGGTCAGCCTCAGCCGCTTCAGCCGATGCTCACGGGTGCCGACGCCACCCACCACGATGATGCGCTGCGGACCCGGTCGGCCGCGGCATCCGCTAAGGTCTGGTCCGGATAGATCGCAAAACAGGTTGCTCCCGATCCCGACATTCGGGCGAGCGGCGCATCCGCCAGCGCCTCCAGCACCTGGGTGATCGACGGGCAGATCGCCTCAGCTGCGGCTTGCAGGTCATTCCGCTGCGTGCTCAGCCACCCGACCAGGTCATCGAACGTTGGAAACCCATCCGGTGGCGGGCTCGGAGGCCGTGGCGGGTTCTTATCCGCGACACCCGCGAAGACAGCCCCTGTCGGCACACCGACCATCGGGTTGACCAGGACGATCCAGAAGTCGGGAAGGTACGGAGCGGCGACGAGTTGCTCGCCAATCCCAGACATGACGTGCGGAGCCGGGGCGGCGCAACAAACCGGCACATCTGCACCGAGGCGAAGCGCAAGTCCGTCGGGGATGGGGACCCCCCACATTTCACTCAGCGCATTCAGAGCCGCTGCCGCATCGGACGAGCCTCCCCCGATCCCCGATGCCACGGGCAGGTTCTTCGACAGATGCAACGCCGCGCCGCGCCGAACACCATGATGAGCGGCAAGGCCCTCGGCGGCGCGCAGTACCAAGTTGTCGGCACCATTGGAGATCGCATCGCTGAATGGTCCACCGATCGCCAGAGACAGCCCTTCGGCAGGTTCGGCGCTGACCACATCGCCCAATCGGGGAAACACAACAAGGCTCTCGAGCAGGTGATACCCGTCAGCCCGCTGGCCGCAGAGACTCAGCGTCAGGTTAACCTTGGCAGGGGCAAGGCGCTCGACCGGCGCGTTAGCCGCCGTCATTGGTTATCGGCTGCAGCTCATTCTCGGTCTGTCTGCCGATGATGCCTGGCTTGCCTGCCTCCGCTTCCTCCGCAAGGATGAGATCCAACCCGACCTTCAGCTTGCGGCGAATGCGGTCCGCGTCCTTGTCGGCTGGGTCGAAGCTCAGCGCGCGGCGCCACTGGAATTGCGCTTCGGTCTTTCGCCCCACCATCCAGAGCGCATCGCCGAAGTGGTCGTTGATCACCGGATCAGTTGGACGCAGTTCGACCGCACGCTCGAGATTCTCCACGGCCTTATCGAACTCTCCAAAGCGGTAGTAGACCCATCCCAGACTGTCGATGATGTAGCCGTCGTCGGGACGCTGCTCGACCGCCTTGCGGATCATCTCTTCGGCCTCGTAGAGCTTCTCACCCATCTCGACCAGGCTGTAGCCGAGATAGTTGAGGACGTCGGGTTGATCCGGCTCAAGCTCCAGAGCCAGACGGAAGTCAGTCTCAGCACGCTCCCATTGGCCGGACCGTTCAAGCACGATGCCGCGCCGATAAAAGAGCGCCCAATACTGCCGCGAGACGTCCGGAAGCAGGTCGATCGCCGAATCATAGGGCGCCACGGCATCCCCGAAGCGCTGTGCCCGGCGGAGCAGATCGCCGAGCGATGTGTGCGCGGCCAGCGCGCCGGGAAACTGATTGACGGCCGATTCCATCGTGGTCACGGCGGCCTCTTTCTCGCCAGACTCGAACAGAGCCTCTGCCTTACCGATCAGTGCGCTCATGGCTTCGGGCGACTCGGCGGGCACGTTGTCGTAGGCTGCGATAGCCAGATCATACTGCCGGTCAGCGTCGAAAATCTGTGCAACCAGCAATCTCGCTTCGGTCAGGCCGGGATCAAGGAAGGCGGCCAGTTGCGCGTAGGCGAGCGCGATGTCGCGGTTCTGACCCCGCACGAGCAACCGAGCGACGCTGTGGAGCACATCCGCCGCGGCCTGACTGACGTTCTGGACGGTCGGCGCCGGCACGTCGCCGCTTGCGATCGCCGCGGACAGCCGATCGAGCGATGCGTCGCTGAACGATCCACGCGACCACTCCGCGATCACGGCCTTTGCTTCGTCCATACGCCCGAGCCGCACCAGCGCCCCAGCCTGCGCCCGGATCAGAGCAACCGCGTCGCTGTCCGTCATTCCATTGGCGCGGGCAAACGCCTCGACTGCGCCGGCATCGTTGTCCTGTACAGCCAGGATCATGCCCAGATGCGTGGCCGCGACGATCTTGCCCTGACGCCCGTTCTCATCAGTGGCCTCGAGCGCCGTGAGGATCCGCTGAGCCTCTTCCAGATCTCCGGTCTCGGCCGCGACCCATGCGCGGATCACCTGGGCGACGAATGGGCCGCCGTCCTGCATCAGCTCCTCGACGCGATCGAGGTCACCTTGCTGCAGCGCGTCCGCCGCCAGCGCGAGCACGCCAAGATGGTGCCCCGGAGCCTGCGCCTCATAGCGCCGGGCAAGGCTGATACCCTGCGGGACGTTGCCCGCCGCGATGTGATTGGTCATCGCCCGGCCCATGATGGCCAGATTTCGCCCGTCTCGCGCCAACGCCCGGGCATAGTATCGGGCAGCCGCGGCGACGTCGCCGCGCCGTTCAGCCTGCTGTGCAGCGAGATAGGGGCCGGAGACGCCCTGAGCGGAGACTTGCGCGCCTGCCGTCAGACAAACGGACAACAGCACGGAACCGAGCAAACGTGAAATCACCACTGAGAAGCCTTTCGGGTTGCGCGCAACGAGTCGCCATTTCTTTCCGGTCGCACGGAATATCGTAAGACATAAGCGTGCAGCCCTGTCTTGCAAAGTTCTGTGATGTGGCGGATTTGCCGCGTCTTCACGACAATTGATGCAACCATGTCGCAATCGACGGCCCAAGACGCGACTGCGAACGGGCGCTGACGAAGGCACCGACGTGGCCGGTCTGCACGGCAAGCTCACGGTAATTGCGTCCCGTCAGCACCGGCCCGAGCGCGCGTGAGCACGGTGGCGGGATGATATGGTCCCCTGTCGCAAAGATGTTGAGCACGGGCACGTCGATGCGGTCGAGAGCCACATGGGCACCGTCGATGTCCAACTCTCCGCGGATCAGCGCGTTGTCCTGATAGAGATCGATCAGCCAGGTCCGCGCCAATGCCCCAGGCATGTCCGGCCGGTCGGCCAGCCAGTTCTCCATCGCCAGGAACGTTGTCAGCGCCGTCGGATCGCGGGCGTGATCGAGCATCTCGATCGC
>JBCCDA010000101.1:0-15832 GCA_039033215.1 Pseudomonadota bacterium
CGGGATCGTCGGGAACGCCTTTGTGGCGCCGGAACTGGCGGACGGGGTTCTGAACACCGGGGATGACGCCGCACTGTCGGCGGCATTTGCCCGCGGGAGGGTGCTCGAGGTGCCGACCCTCGGCCAGCGGCTGGCGGCATCGGGCAAGACCTATGCCTCGCTTTCGGCGGGCACACCGGGGGGCGGGCGGCTCATCAACTGGTCGGCCGAAGCCGATGGATCCATGCGTCTCGCGATGAACGCCCCGGCGGCCTGTGTCCCCGGGGATCTCTTCCAGGCTTGTGTCGACCGGGTGGGCCCCTTGCCCGAGTATCGCCTGCCGGGGGGCAAGTGGATCGACTGGGCGGTGGCCGCCTATCTGGAGGTCATCGCGCCCTCGGACCCGGACGTCATGCTGCTCTGGCTTTGCGAGCCGGACGAGAGCTTCCACTGGCACGGTATCGGATCGCCGGAGTCGCTTCAGGCGATACGTGCCGTCGATGCGGCGTTCGGGCGGGTGCTGGAGCACCATGCCGATGCGCTCAAAGCCAGGGAGATGCAGGTCATCGCCATGTCGGACCACGGTCAGATCTCGCTTGAGGGCGCGAGGTTGGAGCTTCCGGCCCTTCTGACGGAGGCAGGCTTTCCGGCCTCACGGAGCGACAGCGGGGCCGACGTCCAGGTGGCGCTGGCCAACGGGGGCGGGCTCTGGCTGCGGGACCCGTCGCGGACGGAGGAACTGGTCGAATGGCTGCTCGCGCAACACTGGTGCGGGCCGGTCTTCACCCGGGACGGCGTGCTCGGGACCTTGCGCCAGTCGGAGATCATGCTGGATCACGCCCGCGCGCCGGACGTCTCGCTGATCCTGCGCGCCCGGGAGGCGGCGGGCCCGCACGGGCCGCCGGGCCTCACCATGCATGACGCGCCCTATCCCGAGGGCGGGGGCTGCCATGGCGGGCTCAGCCGGTGGGAACTTCGCAACGTCCTGGCGCTGGGCGGGGGGGCCTTCCGCTCGGGTGCCGAGATCGAGGTCCCGGCCGGAAACCCAGACATTCTGCCGACCGTGATGACCTTGCTGGGACTTCCCGTACCCGATGGCATCGACGGCCGCCCCCTGGTGGAGGCGCTGGCAGGTGGCCCCGACCCGGCTGCGGTTGCCTGGCACCGCCGCGTCATCAGATCCGCCAATACGAAAGGCCCGGTGACCGCACTGCACATCTCGGAAGTCGGGTCTCACCGCTACCTCGATGAGGCCGTCGTCGTATGAACCAGATCTGGATCACCGGCTTCCTGGGTGCGGGCAAGTCGACGCTTGCCCACGCGCTGCGGGAGCAGGGGGTCCAGACGCACGAGACCTCGGGGCTCGAGACGCCGCCCGACGGCGTGTACTGCATCGCTGTCGCGGACGCCGCGAACCTGCCCCAATGCCTGGGGGATCCGCTCTTCGCGCCGCTCCTCCGGGAACAGATCGGGATGGCGGGGCTGATCGCGGTCTCGCGCGGCGATGTGATCGATCCTGCGCCGACGATTGAGGCGCTCCGGCAGATCATCTCGAAGACCATCGTTGAGGCCCCCGGGGGTGCTTTGGACCCGGGCCTGCTCGCCGCGATCGAGCTGTCTTCAGGCACGCAGATGGACCTCACGCCGCGGTTCGCGCACTGGTCCTACGAGGGGCCCAGCACCCTGCGCCTCGAGACGGCGGAGCGTCTGCTGGAAAAGCGTCCGGACGGTCTCTATCGCCTGTCAGGCACGATACGTGTCGAGAAGGGCACGCTGGAGGTCGAGATCGCGGGACAAGTTCGCCAGACGCGGAAGCTCAGGGCCGAGGGGCCTACGTGCCTCAGCGGGTATGGCCCGCGTGACCGGTTCCGGCCCGCTGAGATGGCACTGAGCTTTGCCGAAGCAGTGTCGGATAGCGCAGCGCGGCGGGGGCTTTTCGGCTATCGCTGAGCCCGGTGTGCGCAACTTTAGTCGAATTTTAGGGAATCGCCCGTAGACACGTCCCCGTCCGGACAAAACCGGCATCGATGGCGGACGGAAGCTCCCGGGTCGTCGGTGCCGTCGCCCGCAAGGGCAGACGACCAATCGTGGCTGCGCAGTCACACCCTCTCTCCCGCCAATCGACAAGGGCGGATCCGAGATCCGGGGCCAAGCCCCACATCCCAAACCGAGAAACAGACGGCGGAACCCCTCCGGGGTGTCAGTCCGTGTCGAAGCGGTAGCGATGCAGCTCGCGTCCCTGCCGGCGCAGCCAGTCGCGATGACGTTTCCAATCCGGCATGAGCTGATCGACCTTCGCCCAGAACCGGGGCGAGTGGTTCATCTCGACCAGGTGCGCCGCCTCGTGCGCGGCGACATAGTCCTGGACCTCCAGCGGTGCCATTGCCAGCCGCCACGAGAAGCTCAGCGCCCCCTGGGAGGTGCACGACCCCCAGCGCGAGCGCGTGTCCCGCAGGCTCACCCGGGCGACCCGGCGCCCAAGTTGCGCGGCGTATCCCTCGGCTGCGGGGGCCAGGCGGTTGCGCGCCCTCAGCTTCAGCCATTTTGCGATGCGGCGGCTCTCGTTCCCCTCACCTCGCAACAGAAGACGTGTGTCCTCGAGGATCGGTGCGCGCCTTGGTCCCGGCGCCACTTCGACGACCACGGGGCGTCCTTCCACCGGAATGCGCGCCCCCGGCCCGACGGTCACGACGGACGGTACGCGCTCGAGCGCCGCGCGCAGCCAGCCGGCATGTTCCTCGAGGAAAGCCCGCGTCTCCGACCGCCCGATACCGGGCGGCTGGGTCAGCACCGCGCCATCGCCGCCCGCGTCCAGGCGCAGCGTGAAGCGCCGGGCGTTGGCCCGGGTCCGCACGCGCACACGGCAGGGGGGATCGCGCAGTTCGATCTCGGTCATTGCGGCAGTCTGCCCGCGGAGCAGCGTGCGGTCCAGCTTCCTCAGCCGCGCACCATCGTCCGCTGGGCGCGGATGAAGTCCCGGATCTTCGGCTGGATGTGCTGGCGGAAGCGCGAGCCGTTGAAGACGCCGTAGTGTCCGACCTTCGGCTGCTCGTAGTGCATCCGCTTGACCGACGGCAGGCCGGAGCACAGATCCTGCGCCGCGCGTGTCTGGCCGCGTCCGGTGATATCGTCCTTCTCACCCTCGACGGTCATCAGGGCGACGTCCTTGATGAGTTCCGGCTTCACCAGCTCGCCGCGATGGGTGAACTGGCCGAGCGGGATGAGATGCTTCTGGAACACCGTCTCGACCGTCTGGAGGTAGAACTCTGCCGTAAGGTCCATGACGGCCAGGTATTCGTCATAGAAAGACCTGTGCGCCGCCGCCGAGTCGCCGTCACCCTCGATCAGGTGGCGGAACTGGTCGAAATGCGCATCGACATGGCGGTCGAGGTTCATCTGCATGAAGCCCGAGAGCTGCAGGAAACCCGGGTAGACCCGGCGCATGAAGCCGAGGTTCGGCCAGGGCACCGTCACGATCACGTTCTGTTCGAACCATGACAGCGGCCGCGACTGCGCAAGGCGGTTCGGGTCGGTCTGGTTGATGCGCGTGTCGATCGGGCTGCCCATCAGCACAATGGTCGACGGGCGGGCAGGGTCCTCGTACTCGGACATCAGGCTCGCCGCGACCATGACCGGCACACCCGGCTGGCAGACGGCCATGACCGCCGGGCGTTCACCGTCCTTGGCGAGGTACTGGCAGAACTCGATCACGTAATCGGTGTAATCCGCGAGGTCGAACGCACCGTCGGCGAGCGACACGTCGCGCGCATCGGTCCAGTCGGTTATGTAGACCTCGTGCTCGGGCAGCATCGCTTCGACAGTGCCGCGCAGCAAGGTCGCGAAATGCCCCGACATCGGCGCAACAATCAGTACCTTGGGATCGTTTCGTGCGGCAGCCACGATCGAGTCGCGCTTGAAGTGAAGCAGCGTGCCGAAGGGCTTCTCGATCACCACTTCTTCGGTGACCGGCACGACCTCGCCCATCACCTCGGTATCCTCGATGCCGAAGACGGGCTTCTCGTAGCGTTTGGTAGCGCTTACGAACATCTCGCAAGCAGCGGCCGTCGCCCGGGCTGAATAGCTCATGGAAAACGGGTTGAACGGGTGCGTAAGTGCCTGATTTGAAAGCCTTGCCCACGTGCGCATCGGGCCCATCGCCGCGTGGGTCATCTCGTATACATGATAAAGCACGGCCTACCCCTCGGATCGTTCCACCCCGTTCTACGCGAAATGGCTATGAGGATCCTTAACCGAGCGCAACTCATTTCGCAAATGCAGCATAAGATGCAACCGTTGCGATACCCTTTGACAAGCTCGCCCTCTCATGGCAGTGCGCGCGTCTCGCCAGGGAAGCTCGAGGAAGAAGACACATGCCAAACCCAGATTGGGGCGTCAAACGCACTTGCCCGAGCTGCGCTGCCCGCTTTTACGACATGATGCGCAACCCGATCGTCTGCCCGAGTTGCGGCGTGCCCTACGTCGATCCCAACCAATCCAAGGCCAGCGCCTCAAAGGCCGCAGCCGAGAAAGCCGCAGCCGCCAAGGCCGCCGCTGCCAAGGCCAAGGAAGAGGAACTGATCGACGACACTGATCTGGACGAGGATGACGACGACGAGGCTGCGGACGACGTCACCGTTCTGGACGATGACGATGAGGACGAGCCCGTTGCCGGCCCGACGCTGAGCGACGAGGATGACTCCGAAGACGCGCCGGTCGCGTTCGAGAGCGATGTGCTCCTGGACGACGAGGACGACGAGGACGAACTCGAGGAACTCGACGGCGTGAAGCGCGGTGAGGAGCCCGAGACCTGATCTCACCCAATAGGATTGTACTTGATTCCCGCGCCGCCCACGCCTAGGAAACGCGAGCCGGGAGGCATGGGGCCATAGCTCAGTTGGGAGAGCGCTTGAATGGCATTCAAGAGGTCGGCGGTTCGATTCCGCCTGGCTCCACCAAACCGCAGTTTCTGGTTTGAAATCCCCAAATACTCGAACGGCAACGATAAATCTGGTGTTCGATAACCCTCGAGACGGTGGTATCGGACGGGCTCTCAGGAGACCAGTTTTAGGACCACTCCTCTGAGGTGTAAGTCACCTTTCTTATAGAGATTCCAAGGGTTTGCGAGAAACATCAGGGCGTGTTCGATAACTTCCCCGAGGCGTCCGTTTAGCGGAACAAAGCCCATTCGTTGATCGTCCAGTCGCATCTTCTCTCGCTCGAGCTTGGCAATCCGCGCTTCATATGCACGGACCGTGTAGTCGCTCGTGGCATCGACGATCTTGTCAAGCAGCTGGTCGATCTGCTTCTCGATGTCCGTGACCTCTGTCGCCAGTTTGGCGTGCCCGGGTTGAGCGTGCTCAAGCTTTGCATCCCAGAGATCGCTCAGCATCGCCCTGGCGGCATTTAAGAGACCTTCCGTCTGTTGGACCGACTTCAGGAAACTGACTGCGCCCCCCTCAATCTTATCTCGGGCGATCAACTTCCGCTTCGATGGGCACGCCCATGTGTCACACACGTAGTAGGGGTAGGCCTTCAGTCGGCCTTTCGACCAGCAGGAAGTGTAGGGCTTCCCGCAATCATCGCAGAGCACAAAGCCCCGTAGTGGGAAGTCTGATCGGATGTCCTTGCGCCGCGCGCCATAGACCACGCCGGACAGTACCTTCTCGATGCACTCATGGTCTGAGAGGCTGATCAGCGGTTCGTGATGACCTTTTCGGCGGGTAACACCGCAGTTGGGTGCCTCCACATAGCCGGCGTAGGTCACGCGCTCCAAGATCTCTTTCACCTTCGTAGGACGCACGAATCTACGGTCGTTGGTCTTCGGGAAATGCGGGTCCGCTTCGAAGAAGCGTTGGAGTTCTGCCACCGACCGAAAACGGCCATTTGCAAACCCCGAGAGACCCTCTTGCACGATCGAGGCGACGGGTTCGTCGCGCACCAGAAGCTTGCCGTGGACCTTGTCACGGCCGAAACGATAGCCGATCGGCAGGTGAAAGACGTAATTGCCGTTCTCGAGCCGCGCCTTCATCTTCTGGACCACCTGGCGGCCGTTCTGTTCGCGTTCAAGCTGGCCTTGTGCCGCGATCACGGTCTCGATGAAGCGGCCTTCTGGGGAGTCCTCGAACTTGAAGTTGAGGCACTAGACCCGCGCACCGCGCTTGGCGAACTCGCGGCGGAGTTTGATATGAAACTCGGTATCGCGGGCGAAGCGTTTGAGATCGTCAATGACAACGGCGAACTCTTTTTCCTCCTGTGCGTCCAGGTAGGCGAGCAGTGCCCTCATCGCGGGCCGCTTCATGAAGTCCCCACCGCCAGATACGTCGTCGGGGAAGACCATGCCGACATCTTACCCCCGCTCTTTCGCGTGTTGCCGGCAACGATGCTCCTGGCTCTCCAGGCCATGGCCATCCGTCCGTTGCTTCTTGTCGGACACCCGGCAGTAGATCAGGGCGTAGAATGGGTCCGATGTCGGGACGGCTTGCTGTTCGGCGCTCATGGCAATGTCTTTCTTATTGATCTTGTTTGGTTTTTTGGGTGCCACTGTTTCAGGCGCAGGTTCTTTGGGATGAGGAAGCCTAGTACATCGCCCATGCCAGTCTCAGAGGTGGCCGTGAACTTGTCCCCAGCTTTGATCGAGAAGCCGAGATCGACGAAACCGATCATGATCTGCCAGAGCGCCGAGACGATTTCCGCTTGCTGCGCCTCGCTCAAGTCTCCGGCGTCGAGATCAGCGCCGTAGCGCGCAACCAGCGCCTCGGGATCGTTGCCGAGGCCTGCAGTATCTGTCGTGGGGGTGTCATCTGTCATGGGCATCTCGGTTGGGTTGCGGGTTAGAAGGAAGAGAGCGGCCCGGAGACCCCCGGGCCGCGTCTCAGGCAACTTCAGCGGTCCAGACCTGGCGGAGCGTTTCTGCGAAACCGGCTCTGCCGCCCCTCCTGGGACGACGAGCGGTCGCCTCGGCGTGGGTTTCATTGGTGCGCTCGCGACGGATGTCGCGGACGACGCCGTGCGCCTCGCGGGCGAGTTCGGCGACGCGCAGCAGATCGCTCTGAGAGAACGAATGCCCGTCCTGGAGCTTGCCGTCCCGACCCTCATAGGTCTTGGCGAGGGTCACGCTGGTGAAACTCTCGCCTTTGTCATTCTGGTTTTCCCAGACGGTGGCTCTGAGAGCGCCGTCGCGGAGCGTCTCGGTTGGTTGGTTGCGGTCCACACTGGATCCTTTCTTCTGGGGTTGGGTTGGAGAGCGCTCCATGCCGACCCCGTGCGGCGACTGAGCAAAGTCGGTGCGCAGCTGCTCGACCCGGTCCGCATACGACCGTGTGTCGTCGCCGATCGTGAGCGAGATCTCCGGTTCGAGCTTCAGGTTGGCATCGACGAACCGTGTCTCGCGCTGCGCATAGAGAACCCGCATGTGCCGGGTCTGCACATCAGCTCGGACGTACTGGGCTTCCGCGTTCGCGCGCGCGGACGGATCGGCCAGGGCCCCGATATCGACCCGAAGCTGCTCGCGCTCGGAAATTTGCGTTGCATCCGCAAATTCCGGTGCGATCGAGGAGGAAGATTTATCAATAAAATCATCGGAGAACGACATGGGCCCACATCCTTGTTTGGACGACCTGCAACGAGACCTGCTGAGTGACCTCACGACACTGACCGAGCGGACGCTCGCCCGCGGGCTGTCCGAGCGCACCCTCACCTATGTGCTGCTCGAGATGAGCAAGGAGGCGGCCATGCAAGGCGACCCCGTCACGCTCTAAGACCACACGCTCCTGATGGAGACGCGTGGCCGAGACCAGATCCCGAATGCCGAAGTAGATCTGCACGGCCACGCTTGAGGAGATCTTGCGCTCGGCGTTCGGACCCAGATCATTGGCCTGAGAGATGTCCTGCAGCACGACCAGCGGGCGAACCACTGACGAGAGCGCGATGACGCAGCCACTTTCTAAGTGAGCATTGAGTAGCCCTCGATAGAAGGCTGTTCTGGCTGGGACTTCCACATGGTGGAGGCCAGATCAGCCGGGACAATCGTTTCGGGCGCCGGTGGCTGGTAGCCTCAGCTTTATGGTGGATGGCAGTGAGGCTGCGTATGAGCGTGCCTCAGAAGTGCTAGGGGCAATGGGATCAAAGGTCGCCCACTTCGGTCCAGTGGGCGCTGGCCAGGCCGCCAAAGCCTGCCACAACATGATCTGCGGCATCACGGCCCT
This sequence comes from Pseudomonadota bacterium, assembly GCA_039033215.1. Taxonomy (GTDB): domain Bacteria; phylum Pseudomonadota; class Alphaproteobacteria; order Rhodobacterales; family Rhodobacteraceae; genus Thermohalobaculum. Next base: position 8,184 of record JBCCDA010000101.1, read on the forward strand.
CGGCGTCTGCGAGGCGTTCGCCCTGGCCGATGGTCTGGGATTGGATCAACAGAGTTTCTTTGCCTTGTGCCAGGGGGCGGCTGCGCAAAGCTGGATCCTTGAGAACCGCTGTCCCGTGCCTGGCCCCGCGCCCGCAGCACCTTCATCGAATGAGTATGCCCCCGGGTTTGCCGCGCGTCTGATGGCCAAGGATCTTCGTCTTGGCCAGGCGGCGGCCAAGGCTTGCGGCCAGTCTACGCCGTTCGGAGCAGAGGCCGCGCGCAGGTTCACCGAATTTGCCGAGGCGGGCGGCGGCGACCTCGATTTCTCCGCAATCTACAGGACGATCCGAAAAAGCAGCTAGGCGCGGAGCTTGGCGTTGTCAGGATCATAGACGCACTGGGGATGGCGGCGCGCGCGTCGGCGCGCGCCGAATGCCTGCACGTCGCACTCGGCACCCATCGCAAGTGTGCCTTTCTGCGCATAGCCGAGCGCGAGCAACTTGCCGGTACGGCACCCCTGTGTCACCGACGTGAGATAGCCAACCACCCTTTCTCCCGAAAGGATCGGGTCTGAGCCCAACGGCTCCGGTCCCGGGTCCAGAACCTCGAGCGCGACAAACTCCCAGTCCGGCGGTGCATCCGCCTGCCCGAGCACGGCGCCACGGCCGATGAAGTCAGCCTTGTCCAGGTGCGCGAACCCGCCGAGACCTGCATCAAACAAGGTATACTCCGTGCCGAAGTCCGCACCCCAACCGTGGTAGCCCTTCTCGATCCGCATGGCGTTCAACGCATAGGAGCCGAAATCGCAGATCCCGTGCGTGGCGCCCGCCTGGACAACAGCCTCGTAGAGCGCAGGAAGCCCGTCGGACGCCACATGAAGTTCCCATCCAAGTTCACCAACATAGCTGACCCGCAAGGCGGTCACGGGGATGCCAGCAACGTCGATCTGCGCCAGGCTCATCCAGGGCGCAGTCTCGGCCGAGAGGTCCGCATTGGTCAGCCCTGCCAGCACCGTACGCGATTTGGGGCCCATCACCAGAAGCGCACCGTCATGGACAAAACCCTTGGTCAGCGTGACACCTTCCCCCGGCAGGGCGGCTTGCAGCCAGTCAAAGTCTCGATCGACCGCAAGGGTCGGCCCGCAGAGGAGGAACCGCTCCTCGGCCAGCCGGGCGATCGTGGCTTCGGACCAGATGCGGCCCTTCGGTGTGAGCATGTAAGAGAGCCGGACGCGACCTACCTTAGGCAGGCGGCCACAGAAGACCTGGGAAATGAACTCCGCGGCGCCGGGCCCCTCTACCGTGTACTTGGTGAACCCGCCGTGATCCATGATCCCGACCGCATCGCGGACGGTCTCGCATTCTGCCCGCACTGCGGCATGCCAGGGTTCTTCGTGAAAGCTCAGCTGGCCTGTGTTCGGTGCGCTGTCGCGCTCGAACCACATGGCGCGCTCCCATCCGCCGATTTGGCCCATGACGGCCCCTCGGGACCTGAGCGTGCCATAGAGAGGTGTGCAGCCCACGGGGCGTCCCGCCTGCATGAGCCGGTGTGGGTACGGGATCGCGTATTGCAGGCTGTAATGCTCTGCTGCGCGGTTGGCGGCATAGGCAGGCGTTGCCCAATCGCCGAAGCGGCGTGGATCCCATCCCGCGAGATCCCACTCGGTCTCGCCCTCGGTCAGCCACTCGGCGATTGCCTTGCCGATGGCCGCCGAGTGGGTGACGCCGATTTGCACGCCGGTCGCGTGGTAGAAGTTTCGTGCACCTGCTGCCGGCCCAACCAGGGGCAACGCATCTGGCGCGTAGGGGATCGGGCCGTTGACGAACCGTCTCGCGCCCGCTTCCGCAAGCAGGGGCACATGAGGGAGCGCTGCCTCGAACACCTCCATCATCCCGTCGATGTCATCAGGGAACAGCTGATGGTCGAAATCGCGTGGGACGCCGTCCTGCCAGACCGGGCGCCCATCATGGGCGTAGGACCCCAGCAGGAAGGCATCGCGTTCCCGGCGCAGATAGAACCGAAGTTCGGGGTCCCGGATCAGGGGGAAGATCTGACTGTCGGCATCCAGCGCAGGCAGCGCATCGGTCACCATGTACTGGTGCATCAGCGTAGCGACCGGCGTGTGCAGACCGGCCATCGCAGCAACTTCCCCGCCGCTCGAGCCTGCAGCATTGATCACCGTGCCTGCGACAACACTGCCGGCAGAGGTCGTCACGTCCCACTCGCCGGATGCCCGTTGCGAGAGCCCGGTGACGCGGGTGTTGCGGGCAACTTCTGCGCCCCTGGCCCGCGCATGCTGGGCGAGCGCCTGGGTCAACTGGCTTGGGTCGATATCGCCTTCGTAGGGGTCATGGATGCCCCCCAGCACGGTGTCATCCGAGACCCAGTAGGGGTGCATGGACTCGATTTCCCGGGGCGAGACCATGGGCAGGCCGAACCCAGCGGCGCGCGCGACGCCCGAGAGATGCTGGAAAAGCTCCATCCGTTCGGTCGTGTGCGCGGGCCAGACAGCACCGGTGTGGCGATAGGTGATCGGGGCGTCGGGGTGCTGTGCCAGCTCTTTGTAGAGCGCCCATGCATAGTTTCCGGCCCGCATGCCAAGCCAGGAGTTCGCATAGGTCGGGACGTTGCCAGCTGCATGCCAGGTGGATCCCGCAGTCAGTTCGGCCTTCTCGAGCAACAGCGTTTCGGTGATCCCCGCTTCAGCCAGATGCCACAGGATCGCGGTTCCGACGACGCCGCCCCCGATGACAACCACATCGGCATGCGTACGCATCAGTGCTCGGCCAACAGTCTGCCGAAACCCGGAACCGGGTCAGTGATGCCGATGCCGCGCAAGCTCTGCCAGTAGACGGCTGCATTGCAGGCGACGATGGGCTTGCCAAGTTCGGCTTCCAGTTCGGCAAGCAAGGCCACGACCGGGAGTGCGGTCCCGACCTGAAGGATGGTGTCGCAATCGGCTTCGGCCACCTGACGGAACACGCGGCGTATGTCCTCCAGCGACGTCTCGCAGATTGCCGGCAAAGAGGGAGCCTCGGTGCCCTTGATCGCGATCACGTTGAAACCGGCATCTTCGGTGTTCGACTGAACCACCCGGTCAACATCAGCGTTGAAGGGCGTAACGATCCCGATCCGCTGTGCGCCCAATGCCTTCAGCGCCGCGTAGTCGGCAGCGGAGGCGTTGAACACGGGCACGCCCGTGGCCGCAGCGATCTGCTCGCACCGGGCGGCGAGCTTGGCCGGTCCACCAGGCCCGGCATCGGTGGTCAGTCCGACTGCGATGGCGGCGGGCCCGCAATCCATCAGCTTGGCGGCTTCGTCCGGAAGATCGTCGGACACCACGTCGCCACCCAGCCGAAAGCGCTGCATCTGGTTGGTGACACCCGTGGGCCGCAGCAGTTCCAGTTCCGGCTGGACGACGGTGTTCATCGCGGGTGTCATCACGCCGATGATGGCGCGGGGGGCCAGGGTGTCGGCCATCTCAGCTCTCCTTCAGGAAGTTGTTCAGCCCGGTCATCCCGCCGATGTAGATCGCGTCTCCCACAACCGCGTCCATCTCGTCCGCGACAGAGGCGTCGCATTCGAACCGGCTTTCCCAGATGCCGAGGGTCTGGTTGGTGTGAGTGATTGGCAAGAACCGGTGTGTCGAGACGTATCCCGTCACCGGTAGCGGACTATCCAGGATGTCGTAGGTATAGAAATGCTCGGCATCCGAGTGCGCCAACAGTGTCTCGCGGAACACCGTCCCGTCCGCGATGTCCAGATGGCGGATCGAGCCTGTGGCGGTTGACGCCCCGGTCTCCATCCGGGCGTCGGTCACGGCGGGGTTCCAGCCAGCGACGCCATCGAAGGCGCGTACGGCGGCCCAGACGCGGTCGAGCGAGGCATCAAGGATCATCGAGCGGTAGACAAGCATGGGAGTTACTCCGGCAGAAGGATCGGAAAGGCTTGGCGGATGCGGGCTTCGGCGGCCGGGTCGAGATGCGAGGGCGGCTCGGCCAGGATTTCCTGCACGCGCAGATGCGCCCGGTCCCTGATGCTGTGGGACCCGTCCGCCTGCCAGTCGCTGACGCTGCGTCGGTCAGCCAGGGAGGGGTAGACATACTCCGTCTTCATTCGCGCCAGAGTCTGGGCTTCGCCGAGGTAGTGACCCTCTCCGAGAACGACCCGCTCGATCATCTCCAGATCCAGCGCATCATCCGAGACCTCGACCCCCCGGACCGAGCGCAGGATGGCTCCGCACATGTCATCGTCGATGACCATGGCCTCCGGCGAGGCAACCATGATCGAGCCGAGCATCCCGACCGAAAGGTTGATCATGCTGGCACCTGCCTGGGCGGCCAGAGCGACCGTGTAGCCTTTCTCGTAACCCGCCTGGGCATCTGCGATCTTGGCGTCCGTCATCCCAGCCGAAACGGTTGAGGGCAGGCCGACATGTGCCAGAAGCTGCGCGGCAGCGGCATTCGCGACGGCCGCTTCGCCACCGCCGCCGGTCATGGCGCCGGTTCTCAGATCCGAGATGAAGGGCATCAGCGCATAGATGCAGGGCGCGCCCGGTCTGAAATGATCGACCAGCATCAGACCGGCCAAGGTCTCTGCCAGCCCCTGTGCCAGCGCGCCTGCCAGGGTGACGGGACTGGTCGCGCCAGCTTGTCCCGCCGAGCAGATCTGCGGGATCATGCCCGCCTGAACGGCGGCCTGCAGGACCTCCACACCGTCTTCGGAGTATCTGAGCGGTGGGACAACATGGACGATCACCCCCATGCAGAAGGGCTGTTTGCGGAACGCCCCGGCTGTCCCCAGCGCCGTGTCGAACATATGAACCGCTTCACGCAAGCTACTAGCTGACTGGAAGCTGACGCCGATGGGCTTCGCCGTACCCTTCAAACAGGCAAATGCCGTATTGAGATCCAGAGCTTGCGGATCCTCGATTTCGCGCGCGATCACCGGGCGCACGCCATAGTGGATGTTCTGCGAGGCATCGACGATCTGCATCAGCTCGAAGAGATCCCGGAGCGTCGTATCCCGAAAGGCGTCTGTCCGCGCGCCATGCATCTGAACAGCGGCCCCGCCTGTGCCTATGTGTACTTCTCCCGTGCCGAGGGTGAGACCGCGGTGTCTCGAAAACCCCGGCAGGTCAACGCGTGCCGGTGCGCGCGCCAGTGCATCCTCGACCATGGATCGAGGAAACAACATCCTGCCATCCGCGCGACGGTGCGCCCCTTGCGTCTCAAGGGCCTGCGCATGCGCTTCCGGCAGACCGGACAGGCCAATCGTTTCAATGATCTGCAAGCTCGCCTGATAGATCCGGGCGACGTCTGATTCTGACAGAGGCAGAAAGCGCCCGCCGATAGCCGGCCGTGGATTGTCGAGACTCATCCGATCGGACTGTCTGGAGATGCCGCGTCGCACGATCCGTTCCACCTAGTCGCTGTGGCTGGCTCACCTTGTCAGTTCTTGCCAATACACCAATCGTGCTGGCGGGCAACATGCTCGCGCCGACGAACCTGTCCTAGACCGAGTGTCGCAGGTCGAGGTCGATTCCAACAGATCAATTCCAGAAAGGCCGGTGCTCCGCGCCTGGCCAGCCGTTGCGAGACGGCCGGCCTCGTGGCTCAGGTCTCCAGCTTCAGCCTCTCATGCCACTTTCTGTGCTTCGAGCGGGCCGGAGTGGCTGTTGTGCTCTGCATAGCCCTTGGGCACCGGTAGGTCTGATAGGGCCGCAGCGCGCTTCTGAAGGGCGCGCCCGATGACGACCCGGCTGACCTCGGTGGTGCCGTCGACAATGCGCAACATCTGGGCGAGGCGGGACAAACGGTCCAGGCCGTATGGCTGTAGCAGTCCCATGCCACCCAAGACCTGCGTGCAGATGTTTGTCGCCTTGACGGCGGCGTCAGGGACAAACCGTTTTGCATGTGCAGCCATCAGCGGACCTTCTGGTGTCCCCAGCGCCCTGCCCGCGCTTCGATACAGCAGCCTGGATGCCTCGAGGTCTGTCGCCACTTCGCCCAGCATCCACTGAATGCCATCCAGATCCAGGTTGTTGCCACCAAACATCTTGCGGTTCTTGGAATAGGCCAATGCGGTATCCAGTGCCGACTGCATCAGACCGCAACAGCCAGCGGCAATGGACACTCGGGCGATGTCGATGGCCATGAGCGCACCTTGCAGTCCCTGACCGACAGGCAGAATGATGTTCTCTTCGCTGACCGTGACCTCTTCGAGATACATCTCGGACATGGGCAGGAAACTGTAGGACGGCGTCTTGTAGAGCGGCCCAAAACTGATGCCCGGTGACTCGGCCGGAATGGCGATCATCGCCATGTCACGGTGTCCGGTAGCATCGCTCGTCTTGACAACAGTGAAGTAGATATCCGCTTCGGTCGCCAAACTGACCCAGGCTTTAGATCCGTTGATCGTCCATGTGCCGTCGCCGTTGATCATGGCGCGGGTGTGCATTCTTGCCGGGTCAGAACCCGACTGTGGTTCTGTCAGGGCGAAGTTCGCCAGCTTGCGGCCTGAGGTCAGATCGCGCGCCCACTGATTCTTGAAGGTGTCGGTGCCGTAGCCGCACGCCGCGAAGGTGCAAATGTTGTGCATCGACAGGGCAAACGCATATGCGCCGTCGCCGAGACCGAGTTGTTCATAGACCTGGACGCCTTCGGCCAGCGACAGACCTTGGCCGCCGAACTCCTCAGGAGCGTAGAGCCCGGTCAGACCGGATGCGCCAGCGGCGTCCGATGCATGGCGTGGCCATTCGCCCGTGGCGTTCCACGTGTCCACGTTCGGCAGGATCATCTGTGCGGCATGGGTGCGCGCGGCGTCCAGGATTGTGGCAAGCTTGTCAGTCACGGACGTGTCCTCTTCGATAGCCATTTTCCGATAACGCCATCAAGCGCCTTCGAAGGCAGTGGGAAAAATCTGATCTGAAGGCAGGCAATCTGCTTGGAAGCCGCCCTCGGGCAACAAGTAGCGTGCGAGGTTCGATCTCTCCATATCATTGGCTGACAAGAAATTGTCAGAAAGTGACAAACATCGACGATCTTACTTCTGTGGTGCCCGATACGATCTCGGGGTGCTGCCGGTCCACCGCCGAAACGCCCGGTGAAAGTTTGCAACCGAGGAAAAGCCGGTGTCCTGCGCGATGGCCTCGTTGCTTTTTCGTCCCATCTGAAGATCGCGGATGGCAATGTCGCGGCGCAGGGCGTCCTTGATTGCCTGGAACGATGCGCCTTCCGCCTTCAAGCGGCGGATCAGGGTGCGCGGTGTCATGTGCATCGCGTCAGCGGCCCCGCCCAGCGTCGCCTCCTCCCAGTCCACCTGGTTGAGATACGTGCGCACCCGCAGCGATTGCGTATGCTCGCGGGAACTGGTGAAGATCCAGTCTCGCGGAGCGCTCGCCAGAAACTGCCGGGGGTCGAGTGCGATCGGTGCCTGAACGGCACCTAGCTCAACCGGATCGAAGGCAATACTTGTGGCAGGTGCGCCGAAGCCGACGGGTATCGGGAAGATGGTCGTGTAGTCTTGCTCGAAGTCGGGCCGGTCAAAACAGAAGCTGACGGTTTGGACCGGCACCTCGTACCCTGCGAGCCACGACAGAAGACCGTGCGCCAGCTCTCAGATGTTGTTTGTCACCCTGCGAGAAGACCCCGCCGAGGCGGAAATTCC
>JBCCDA010000102.1:0-15043 GCA_039033215.1 Pseudomonadota bacterium
ATCGCCGATCAGCGTGTCGTCGAACTGTGATCCGAAGAGGTTCTCGACCCCGAACAGCCGGTCCCCCTCGGCATCGCCGCCCGAGCCGGGTGCGCCGCTCAGCCGGATCTCGATCCTGGCCGGGGAGGCCGAGTAGTCGGCAGTGTCTAACCCTTCGCCGCCGTACATCCGGTCCGCGTCGCCGCCCCCGATGATCGTGTCGTCGCCGTTGCCGCCATAGAGCTGGTCGTTGGCCGCTTGGCCGTCCAACGCATCATTGCCTTCGCCGCCGTACAGGATATCGACAGCACCCGGCCCGGTGATGTCACCACCATAGAGGACGTCGTTGCCCTCCTGCCCGAAAAGGGTGTCGGCCTCGTCCATCACGCCGATCAGGGTGGTGTCGTCGTCCGACCGCGCCGTGGTCTGCTGATCGCCCGTCCCGGCCGTGATGGTGCCCGCGTCACGCGGATCCAGGATCTCGGCCTGGATGTCGCCTGACGGGTCGTCATAGGTCAGCAGGATCCGCCCATCCGTGGTCAGGCTCAGCTCGATATCGGGGAAGTTGCGTACGCCGCTTTCGATGGCGAACATCTCCGAGCCGATACGCACGCCAGACGCATCAAAGCGGGTGCCTTCGATCCTTTCGTCCGTTGAATCGTGCGCGGCGATGAAGAACCCGCCATCTTCCAGCCCGATGACGGCAGGGTCCCGATAACTGTTGTTGCTGTCGATAACGGTTGTGATCGATCCCTGCAGCGCGCCGGCGTTGTTGTAACGCGCAAACTGGATGTTTTCGGCCTCGTCGTCACCATTTGACGTCGTCTCGTTCTCTCGCCAGACCACGACGAATCCGCCACCCGACAGGGCCGCCACGTCGGGCTCGACTTCCGTGTCGCCGCCACCGGAGGTGACGTTCTCTCTGATCCCGTTGGCCCCTGTGGTGCCATCGCTGATCCGAAACTCAATGTTCAGGCCAAACGGGGATGTGGCGGAATCCGGTTCCGACAAGACGGTCACGAAGTCTCCGTTCGTCAGCACGGCGGTGTTGTTTTCACCGGCGCCGGGCGTGCCGACCCCCTCGTCGTTACCGCGCACCAAAAAGCCGTTCGCGGGCGTTCCCGCCGCAATGTTCAGGTTCGCGTCCAGGCGCTTGCCACGAACCGAATCGCCGGAGCTATCCCAAAACTGATAGGTCACAAACATCGAGTTGTCGGTCTGGTTGACCGCGATCTTCAACGGAGAATTAGGCGGATTAAACGGCTCACTCTGAACAAAGCCTGTGTCGATCGACGTGCCGTTGGCGTCGTAACGCTCGATCAGGTTCTGCGCGCTAACGAACGGCGGTACGCGATCTTCGTAAGCCATGACGAAGCCGCCGTCATTGGTCGCGGCGACCGCGGGCAGCCATTCCCATTCAGCGGTGCTGAAGGTGTTCACCTGGAACGCGGTTTTGACAACGTCTCCCTGAGCATTGTAGATCACGCCGACGATGTCGATCCCATCGCCAGTGCCTACGGTCTGGCTGTCGTCGGCAAAGACCACAAGGAAGTTACCGTTCGATAGCCCGGTTATGTCCTGCCATCCCTGAAAGCTTATGTTGCTGGTGCTGACCTGAAAGCTGTCCAGCCAGGTCGTCGGTGTCGTCGTCATCTCTGTCCCCCTCACGGTGTGTCAGCCGCGCCCCATCGAGTGCAAGTCCACCTTTGAAAGCCGGCCAACAAAACGCGGCAGAAGCCATCGGTCCTTGCGGGTTCCGTCTGCCTGCTAGCGTCTGCCTCGGTGTGGGGCGGTTCTGTGAGAAGCCCTCGCTGTGGCGAGGTTACCACAACTTTCCATGATTTTGATCGGCCGCGGGATCGGAACAAATTTCGCGGGTGGCAATGCCTCGGCGACGCACCGTGCTGGTACCCAAGGACGCCTCAGAACTCCGGTTGTCGCAGACACGGGCAGCGCGCCACCCGACCACTTTGGTCGCGTGCTTTCAACCTGGCAGACCGGATGCCGGCGTAGGGTCCGCCGTCTCGCCGATACCGCTGCGCACGATCCGCATGTTTTCTGCCGGAAACGCCCTCATCAGATCTGCGGCGACCTCAGGCGTGCCCGTCAACCAGGCGTCAAAGTCGGCCGGGTGCAGGATCACTGGCATCCGGGAGGGATGGATCGGTCGGACCAGGTCGTTGGGCGTCGTCGTCACGATCGTGTAGGTCGGGCCTTCCGCGAGAAGATCGTCCCGCCAGAAGCCTGCGAAGGCGAAGGGCGAGCGGTCCTCATCGAGGGCGAACCAATGATAGGTCGCGGGTTTGCGGCCCTTGGCTTCACAGAAGGACGACGCTGGGATCAAACAGCGTCGCGCAGCGAAGCTCGCCCTCCACAACCCGGCTGAGCGTACCTTGTCGTCACGGGCATTGTTCCAGGCGGCAGGTTTGATCGGCTTGCCAGTCTTCTTCGATACCTGAGGCGTGAGAAACCCCCAGTGCATGGCGACGAGCTCTCGCTCGCTGGTGTCGGACATGCGCACGACGGGTGCCGTGTACTTTGGAAAGATCGCCGGCTGGGGTGCCTGGTTGCCAAGCCTGTCATTCGCTGCGGTGACGTCGAAGAGCTGGCGCATCGCTTCCTGCGCGGTCGTGTTGCTGTAGAGATTGCACATGCCCTAGGCCGATAGCGGAACGATCTGCCAAATCCAACACTGCACGGGCTTGATCGGCGGGCGGATGTTCAGGATCAGCGCCTCTTGCCTTAGGTAGTCGTCGTTCTGGCGACAGACATCGCAGCGCGTTGTATCTTAGGTAGCCCAACGCGTCGGAGGCGTCGCGCAACCTGGAAGCACGCTACACGCCACCCCCGTTGGTCTTTGGAACAAGCGCGCTTCGTCCTGGGTCTGAGAGAGCACCGCGTGCGAGCTGAGCGCTTCCACGGCCTCGCCTGAAGTGCTGACTTCAGAAGCCAATTCAGGCCCCGTGGAGTTGGTAGACTGTTCGATCCGGTTGACCTTGCGGTGTGGTCCAGCAGCCGACCGATGATCTCCTCGAAGACAGCAGCCTCGACGCCAACTGTCGCGAAGGCCAGGCGGTGCGCATGCGGCGACCAGGTGATGCGCCGGGGCGACGGCAGGTGACGCAAGCTGCTGCCCGTTCTGGTGACCATCCACGGCTGGCCGAGCGAGCTTGGGCACGAGGTAGTCTCGCCAGCTTTCTGGAAGTATCGGCATGAAACCCGTGGTGCTAGACGACCGCTGATCCAGAAGCTTACTCAAAGCAACAAGATGGGTAGGTACTCCTCGCATCCCCGCGACACTGCGCAACCCTGTCCGGGCGGCGTTGGCGAAGGGAGCAGCGCTCTCCCGGGGACCGGTCCGGCCCAGGCAATCTGGTTGTGGGGTCTCCAGGCGCGCATGGTTCTCAGGCGGCTCCGGGGGCAGGGGTGGTGAGACGCTGCTCTTCCGCGGCTGAGGCCGCCTGTCCCGCAAGTTCGGGATCTTCGTTCGCGCCGACCACTTCGACCTTGCGCCGGGCGAGCCGCAAGTCGTTCTCGGCGAAGACGGTTCGCAGCCGGTGATAGATCTCGCGGCGAAGCACGAACTGGGCGCGCGGCTTGCACTTGAACTTCACCCGCATCACCAGCGCGCTGTCGTCGTCGACGAAGTAGACCCCCTGGCTCTTCAGTGGTTCCAGGAACTTGGGCCCGTGCTCGGGGTGGACCATGAATTCCTTGCCAACCTCCTTTACCAGTTTCTTGAACGTTTGCGGATCGGTGTCGGGCTCCATCCGGAAGCTCATCTTGTAGATCACCCAGTCGCGGTTGTGGTTCATGATCTGCTTGAGCTCACCGAAGGGAATGGTGATCACGGGTCCGCGATGGTGGCGGATCTGCATCGAGCGGACCGAGATGGATTCCACTTCGCCCCGGGTGTCCTTGTCGAGCTCGATGTACTCGCCCACCCGGAAGGCATCGTCGATGAGAAAGAAGATGCCCGCGAACACATCGCGCACCAGGCTCTGGGCGCCGAAGCCGACCGCGATCCCGATAATCCCGGCCGAGGCGATCAGGGGCGCGATGTCGACCCCGATCGAGGAGAGGACAATCATGACGATCGTGGCGGCAAGGAACGCCAGCAGCGTGTTGCGAAACAGCGGCACCAGCGTGTCCAGCCGTGAGGCCGAGGGCACGGAGGACGGATCCACATCCTCGGCCGCGTCGCTGATCCGCTTCTCGGTGTAGAGCGCGGCGAGGATCAGGTGCCAGATCAGCCAGCCGAGGAGCAGCGTGACAGTGACGTCGAAGACGGTCGATGCCCAATCAGGTGCCTCGGGCCCGAGCGCAAGGTGCAACAGATCAAGTCCCCAGAGCCAGGCGACCACCAGAAGGGCGGCGCCCCCCAGCAGGATGCGCCAGGCACCGCAGAAGACCCGGCGAAAACGCTCGGCGGTCGGGGTTTGGCGCCGGATGAACGAGGCGATGATCTCGTGCCCCATGCGGTCGAAGATCGGCAGGATCAGATATACGATCAGCGTTCCCGTGGGCCCCGCCAGCCGATCCTGCCCGGTCTCCAGCCAATGGGCCAGCCAGTAAGCCCAGGCCGCGACGATGTAGAAACTGAGAGCCCAGGGTGCTCCCGCAAGCGCGATCCCCGAGAGCGCGCCGTTGACCGAAGGTCGCCTGAACACTGCGGCAGTGGCAGCCCGGATCTGGGCCGCATTGCGCCAGAGCCCTGTTAGAAGCACAAGCGCCACCAGCGTTCCCGCGATCGAGCGCAACACCATGATCGGCGGGAAGCCGAGCCCTGTGTGGAACATCAGCCCGCCGATCAGCCAGCCCCCTGCGCCGATCTGGACGGCCAGGCGCAGCAGGCGGTGAAGCTGTGTTGCCAGCTCATCGTCCACGGGCGCGATCCTGATCGCAGGTGCATCGGGCGCAAACGCCCGCCTGGTGATGACGATGAAGGCCCAGCTATAGGAGATACCGGTCTCGTAGATCCACTGGTAGTCCGCGAGCGGGCCGAGTGGTCCCGAGAGCAGGGGCACCATCACCTCGGTCGCCACGACAAAGGCGAAGATCGGCCCGATCTCGAGGACGCCGAGCGCGGCGGTGCAAAAGACACGGTCCCAGTAGCTCGGGTTTGTGGGGTTCGCCAGCCACTGCCGCCAGGGCCGTGTGAGACGCGCCAGCGCCAGGGCGGCGGCGAGACCGGCAAGCACCACTGCAGCGGCGGCCAGCAGCATGACTCCGACACCATGCGTTGCCTTGGCCAGTTGCTCGGCGATGCGCCCCTCACGCCTGTGGAGGTTTTCAATGGCTTCGGCCCAGCTCGTCGTGCGGGTTTCGATCCGCTCGGCCATCAGCCTCAGCCGCGCCTCGATGTCGGCGAGCGTATCGGCCATCAAGGCCTCGGCGGCCTGCTCGGCCTCTGCCCGCCGAACCAGCTCCTCACGCAGGATCGCGCGGATCTCAGCGTCCGTGAGGCGCGCCATCAGGGCGTCGATCATCTCGGGCGTGAGGTCTTCGGGGAGGCTCGCGGGTGCCTGCTCTGCCGTGCCGGCGCCGCTGGGCAGGCCCTGCGCCACCGCTCGGTCGGTCGGCGGGAGGGCCAGCCCCAGCATCACAAGGCAGAGCGCCGTGGCCCAGATCTTTCCAAGTCGTGTCATTCGCTGGAGTATCGTCCGCCTTTGAGATCAATGCCAAACACTTTCCCGGGGGCATCGCGCACTACCACTCGGCGAGGGCTGTTGTGTTTGGGAGTTGGTAACCAAAGCCCCCCATCTTTCAACCCAGCGAGGATGTGCCGGCACCAGAGGGAGGTCGCTGTGAGCCATGGGGCGTACGTTGATGTCGATGGTGTCGCAGCGACGGAGGTTTCTCCGGCTGACTCTTCGGAGGAAGTGATTACCCACATAGCGCACGACCTGAGTGCGCCGGTGAACGCGCTGTCTCTACTCGCCGACTGGATCAGGGAAGACATGTATCCAGCGGTGGCGCAGAGCGCCGCTGTCACCCAACATCTCGATGATATGAAGACCCAGACCGCACGCCTCCAACGGATGCTGAAGGCTCTGCTTGCCTATTCGCGCGCGGCCCGTCCGAACGGCCGTTCGACACAGGTCGTGCTGCGTGATCTGATTGCCGAGACGGTGGAACAGCTTGGTCTGCAGCGCCGTTTCGTTGTCCGCCTCGCCCTGGGGGTGACACATCTTCATGTGCCTCGGGACGATTTTGCGGCGATGTTGGAAGCACTGATCGACAACGCTGGCCGCCATCACGACAAGGCGCGAGGCATGTTGACGATAACCTCACATGCGCAAGATGATCGTGTCTGCCTACGGTTGACGGACGATGGTCCAGGCATCGCTCGGCGGTACCACCAGCGCATCTTCGATCTGATGACGACCCTTCAGCCGCGAGACGAGGTTGATACCAGCGGGGTTGGGCTTGCTCTGGCGCGGAAGGTGGCGGTGTCGATGGGCGGTTCTGTCCAGGTGACTTCGTCCGAGCACCGTCGCGGCTCGACGTTCGAAGTCGTCATACCAGCCCGCCACGCCGCTTCTGTGCCCATGGGCACGGCGCTGGCCGTCTCACTGCCGACGCCCGATACCCCCGCCTGATGCATTCAAGAACTGAGGACCGACATGGGCAATACCGCCGTTGAACTGACTGAAGATGCTCCTAGCGTACGCGTAGACCTGAACTCGGGCCTGCAAGCGCCACCGCTGCGTTGCGTCCTGATGGATGATAGCGAATTCGACAGGCGGGTCATTCGGCGGGTTGCGCGGCAGTCTCGGTTCAAGACGGAGATCGTCGAGACCAAGACAATCGAACAGACCAGGCTTATCCTGGCGCAGGAGCCGCCTGATATCGTGTTGGTGGACTTCCGCGTCCCCGACGGCGACGGGATCGCATTCGCGCACGAGATCTGCAACACGTCCGGTGCTCAGCGCCCTGCGGTCATCGTGGTTTCAGGTGAGGGCACGCATGGGGCAGCCATTCGGGCGTTACGCGCCGGCGCAGTGGATTTTCTGCCAAAGGACGAGATCACGCCGGACCTCTTCGATGGGGCGATTGTGAACGCAATCCGCGCTCAGGGACGGTTGGCGGCGCCGTCCGATCCGGACGAAGTCGCTATGGCCGAACTCTCAGCTCTCCGCGAACTTGCGCTGGACAGGATGCGCCTCCTCAAGAACGAGGTCCTGCCGGCCCTGGCGCACAACGTTAGGAGCACTAGCGGCACGAGACCCGAGTCCAAGGACGATGCCGCCACCCGTCAGGATATGACGCGACGGGCGCGCCAGATCCCGGCACTGATCGATGACGTTGTCATTGCCTGTGTGGCAGGATCGAGCAAACCCGCTCGCGAGATCGTCGATCTGGGTCAAGTCGTGCGATCAGTCCTCGACGGAGACGACACTGGCGCGCTCGCCGGGCCTGCCTCGGTAGCGGTAGGGTCGCTGCCGATTGTGCGGGGCGATCGCTCCCGGCTCGCGATGATGTTCGCGCTCTTGCTGCATGGAGCCCTGCGCGCCTGCCCGGTCGGCTGCAAACCGGAAATTTCGATCGGGTCGGGGCGTGATCCGAAGGGCAACCCGATCGTTTGGGTTGTCGACAACGGTCTCAGCCTGTCGGCGCGGCGTCTGAGGCTGGGTGAGCAGATGTCCGTGCTTGGCGACACGCCGACAGGCGATGATGATCCCTTCGCTTGGTCGCTCTGCCAACGCCTGGCGGAACAGAACCGCGCCCGCTTCAAACTGGCGGATGCGGCGACGGGGGGCGTTCGCGTGATGATGCAGTTCTCCCGGACGTAGCGGCGCGAGACCGTCTAGCCAGTCATGCAAGCATCGGGAACGTCACGCCGAGCGCCCAACCGAAGGCGATCCCGGTAGCGATTCCGCCGACGCTCGGGTGTCCGGTCGCGCCATAGATCCAGCGCGACGCCAGTCCATGGATCGCGAAGAACAACAGGATCACCGGCATGATGATCAGCAGGAAGAAGAGTTCTTCGAGATCGAGCCAGACGGCGATGCCAAGTGACCCCACGAGGCAGAGCTTTGTCAGCACCGCCAGCCACCAGGGCGCCCCTGGTCGGCGCACCAACCACTGATCGGCGAGGGTGAAGACGACGCTTCCGATAGCGAGCGCCGCCAGCACCGGGATCCGCCCGGGATGCGGCATGTAGTTTGCCACGAAGAGGTCAAGTGGCAGGCCCAGTCCCAGGACCAACCCGGCAGACGCCGCGCCAGCGGCACTCAACAACCGGCCGGATGGGTAGGTCGTCACCAGGCCTCCGATCTGCCAGAGCATCAGCGCCGTCAGTGCCCCATAGACTGCGAAGTGCACGGCGAGATAGTCAGCGACAAGCACCGGCAGGAAGGCAGTAGGCACCGGCCATAGGGCCAGCGGCGTGATGACAGCGGGCAGCACCGCGATTGCTGCTAGACGTCGCGGGGACACCGTCTTCGGCGACGCGCGTTGTGGCACCCCCGGCAGCAACGACGCCAGCGGCCATCCAAGCGCGACGACACCGATCAGGATGAGCACGATCCACGGCCCACGGACATCCAGCGGCCCCACGCCTGTGCGCCCGTAGACATCATTCAGCCAGTCCCGCGCGGCGGCCAGGCTTTGGGGACTGTAGAGCACGCTCACATGCTCGACATTGTCCGACAGTTCCACGCGCCGTGCCGTCCCGGAGGCGAAGTTACCATAGGTTCGTTCGGCCTCCACGTCTGGTCCATGGCTGGTGGCCAGGGTTGCAAGTGCCTCCCTGGATAGAAAACCCTCCCATTCGCCGACGATCATCAGCAGGTTGCGTGGTTCCTCGGGCGTCACGGCGCGCGAGAACATCGACACGGCGATGGTGCTGTCGACCCGTCCGTCCGCAAGCGCGGCGCGCACCACGATGTCAGACGCCATCGAATGGCCGAGCACCGCCACCTCGCCGCTGGCGCCAGCCAGGTTTCGGGCGTAGGCGATGATCTCGAGCGTCTGGGCTACCATTGCCCGTGTTGCCCCGTCTTCGCGGGTCACATCGCCGGTCATCGGCCGTGGGTTCCGGCCATGTCCAAGGAAATCGAAGCTGAGCGCTATGTAGCCGCTTTGGGCGAGGCTGACCGCGAAGGGCTCCATGAGTTGCCGCGACCCGGCGAAACCGTGTGCGATTACCACGACGGGGGCTGTCGCATCGCCCGCCGGACGGTAGAGCGTGACGGGCGTTGTCCCGACGCGTTCCTTGGCGATCTCGAGGCCCGCGCGCGCGCCGGAGATCTGCCAGGCAGCGATTATTATCACAAGGATCGCAACTACTGCGACGATGGCGCGGGGCAGGGTGCGTGAGTGCGTCATGACTGTTCCCGGCCGGCGAAGAACTTCCGCCTGACCATACCCCAATGCACTGGTCTGCCCACCAATGATATGCGGCGAGCCGCCGCCATCGCTGGACAGGGTCGCGCGTTGGGCCATCTGTGGCTCCTGTTGGACCAAGTTGGTGGAACCGATGCCTGCAACGCGTACCCTTGCGCTCGACCATCCGAAAGCTTCCACAATCGGGACCGTCCGATGACGGTGCCTCGGATCGCGATCATCGGCGCGGGGATGGCGGGGCTCGCCTGCGCGAGCAGACTGGCGGCGGCAGGGTTGTCGCCACGGGTCTTTGACAAGGGTAGGGGCATTGGTGGTCGTCTCGCGACACGGCGGGCCGGTGAGGGGCGCCAGTTCGATCATGGGGCGCAGTACCTGAGCGCGCGGAGCGATGAGTTTCGCGCCGTTTTGGACAAGATCTGCGGCGCTGGGGCCGGAGCTTTCTGGGAGGATGGGTCACGCGAGCATCACGTGGTCGGTGTCCCTGGCATGAGCGCGCTGGCCAAGCATCTCGGGCAGGGTCTTGAGATCACGCAGTTGGCAGAGGTGACGGCTGTCCGAAAGGTTGGCGGTGGTTGGCTGGTGGCCTTCGGCGAGACGTCCGAGACGTTCGACAAGGTCGTGCTCGCCACCCCGGCCCCGCAGACGCGGGCGCTTTTGGGTCCGGATCACGCGGTGACGAAGACGATCGGGGCTGCGTCCTTCGATCCGTGTCTGACACTGATGGTGGCTTTTGCGCCCGGCCAGCCGGCGCCCTTCGTGACGCGCCGCGACGGGGACGATCCGATTGCCTGGATCGCGCTCGACAGCAGCAAACCGGGTCGCGGCAGCGAGGCGTGTTGGGTTGCCCAGGCTGGGCCCGCATGGAGCCACGAACACCTTGAGGCCGACAAGGAGGAGATTGCGCGCCGCATGATCCCGCTGGTTTGTGACAGGCTCGGCGCGGACCCGGCGGCGATCACGCACGCCGCAGCACATCGCTGGCGGTATGCCAATGTCTCGCAGCCGTTCGGGCGCCCTTTCGCCAGCAGCGATGACCAGACGCTTTTTGCGGGCGGTGACTGGTGCCTGGGTCCCCGGGTCGAGTCGGCATGGACCAGCGGCATGGCGATTGCCGATGCTCTCCTTGAGCGAGATTGACTGCCCGGCGGCGCGGAGAAACGGATGCGAAACGACCTCTCGATCTATGATGACGCCTCTGACCGATGGTGGCGGGACCAGCCCGGTTGGGTGCGCACGCTCCAGAACATGGTCCCGGCGCGACTGGCATGGTTCGATCGCTTCATTGACTGGGCGGGCAAGGATGTCCTCGACCTCGGCGCCGCGGGCGGTTTCATGACCGAGGCGATCCACGACCGGGGCGCACGTGCCACGGGGATTGACCCCGCCGCCGATGCGATTGCTGCGGCCACGCGCCATGCCGCCGAGACGGGGCGCGAGATCCGCTACGACGTCGGAGTCGGGGAGGAACTGCCCTATCCTGATGCCAGCTTCGATGCGGTGGTCTGCGTCGATGTGCTGGAGCATGTGAGTGATCTCGGTCAGGTGGTTACCGAGGTTACGCGGGTGCTGCGTCCCGGCGGCGTGTTCCTGTTCGATACGATCAACCGAAACCCCCTCTCCCGGTTCGTGACGATCACGATGGCCGAGAACGTGCTGGGTCTGCTGCCAAAGGGCACCCATGATCCCGACATGTTCATCCGCCCGTCCGAACTCCGCGGCCGTCTTACGAGGTGTGGGCTGAAACCTGGACCGGTGACCGGTCTCGGCCCTGCCTGGATGACGCTGAAGGGCGAGATCCGGTTCTCACGTCTTCCCATCACCGCCGTGATCTACATGGGCGTTGCCCACAAGCCTGCGTGACCGGGTCGCGTCGGCGTTACATCGCCCGACGATATCGTCTAGACCGGTGCCCGAGCCCCGCCGAGCGACGATGCCCATGGACAACCTGAACCAGCTCCGTTTTTTCGTGAACGTCGCGCAGGCGGGCGGGTTCTCGGAGGCCGCGCGGCGGCTGGGCGTGACGACCTCGACGCTGTCAAAGAACGTCACCCGGCTGGAGGAGGAGATCGGCGTCAAGCTCTTCGCGCGCACGACCCGCTCGGTCGCGCTCACGGTCGAGGGTGAGCGCTTGCTGGAAGGCGCCCAGCGGTTGCTGGATGATGCGGACAACCTCGCCGCCGAATTCTCGGGTTCGCTCGACAGCCCGCGGGGTCGGTTGGTGATCTCGGCACCCGCAGTGTTCGGCCGGGTCTGGCTGACCGAGCGGGTCCTAACCTTCATGCAGCGGTTTCAAGAAATCGAGATCGAGTTGATGTTCGAGGACCGGCAGGTTGATCTCGCCAGCGAGGGCGTCGACGTGGCCGTGCGCATCGGTGAGCTTGGCGACAGCCCGAACATCGTTGCGCGCAAACTCTTCAATGACCGGGTCTTTTCGGCTGCGTCGCCGGGTTATCTCGCTCGGATGGGCACGCCCACATCGCTGGAGGAACTCGCAAATCATCGGGGGGTCCACTACCGGGTCCGAAACACCGGTCGATTGTTTCCGTTCATGTTCGATGTCGACGGTGAGCTGATCCGCACGACGCTTGACCCAGTACTGGTCGGCAACAGTGTCGATGCGCTCAAGCAGGCGGCGGAGGCTGGGCTGGGGATCGCCCAACTGCCCAGTTTTCTGGTCGAAGAAAGCTTCGCCGCCGGTACGCTGATCGAAATCCTGCCTGATCTGCGCATGGAGCGTTTCCCCTACTCGATCATCTACCTTGGCCGGCAACTCGTGCCACCGCGCGTGCGCGCCTTCGTCGATTTCATGATCCAGCAGTCGAAGGAGCCGGGCAGCTTTCTCGGCTGACAGGCCGGTCGGATCATTGTTGCCGACTGGGAAAAAGTCCAGTGCACAGGGGCGCTCTACCCGAGCGCGGGCACAAACCGCATCTCACTCACCAGTCGGGGGCCAGCCGCCCCCTCGGTGAGGAAATCCAGATGTTGAATGCACGAACGCTTCTGACAGGTGTGAGCATCGGGGCGCTGCTGGCGAGCACGCTTTGGTACGCCGCCGAGCGTATCGACCTGCCGTCGCTTGTCAGTCAAGCAAACGCCGAGGCACCTGCCGCGGCGCCCCCGCCGCCGACGGTCGACGTCGTTGCGGCCTCTGCCCGTTCCATCGTCGAGTGGGACGAATTCGCCGGCCGGTTCCAGGCCGCCGATGAGGTCCAGATCCGCTCGCGGATTTCGGGATACCTGGAAGACGTTCACTTCCAGCCCGGCCAGTTGGTCGAGGCGGGCGATCTTCTTTTCACCATCGATGCCCGCCCGTTCCAGGCCGCCTTGGCCGAGGCTGAGGCACGCCTGAAGGAAGCCCGCGCCGCCGCAAGTCTGGCGGAGACTGAACTGGCCAGGGCGCAACAACTCCGTGATGGCGGGCATATCAGCGCCTCTGTGATGGACGCCCGCGCACAGGAGGCGGCGTCTGCCGAAGCCAGCATTGCCGCCGCGGCGGCGGTCGTCGAGCAGGCCCGGCTGAACCTCGGCTACACAGAGATCCACGCGCCCGTCACGGGCCGGATCTCGGACGATGCCGTCAGCCCGGGCAACCTGATCGCGGCAGGCGCCTCCGCGGTGGCGCTGACCACGATCGTGTCGATCGATCCCATCCACTTCGTCTTCGACGCGACCGAGCAGCAATACCTCGAGTACGTCCGTGCAACCCGGGTGGACGGGCTCCGCGACCGGGCGCGACAGACGCCCGTGGCCGTGAGCCTGATTGACGAGCCCGGTTTTGCCCATGAGGGCACGATTGATTTTGTCGACAACCAGATCGACCGGCTGACCGGTACGATCCGGGGCCGTGCTGTCTTCGACAATTCCGATGGCGTGCTGACGCCGGGCATGTTCGGACGCTTGCGTCTGGCGACCGCCCAGGACGTCGATCGGGTTCTGATCCCCGAGCGCGCCATCGGGTCGGACCAAAGCACCAAGTTCGTCTGGGTCGTGATGGACAGCGGCACCGTGACCCGCCGCCTCGTCGAGCTTGGCGACCAGCATGAAGGGCTCCGCATCGTGCTCTCCGGTGTCCAGGCGGGCGATCAGGTGGTCGTCGGCGGGCTGCACATGCTGGGCGAGGGTGCCCCCGTGACCGCCCGCGTCATCGAAGACGATCCCGTTCACGTGGCGGCGCGCTGAACTACAGCGCGGCGCCCAAGGTGAGGAAAGACTGATGAAACTGCCCCAATTCTTTATCGACCGGCCGATTTTCGCGATTGTCGTCTCGGCCTTCATTACCATCGTCGGCGCGCTCAGCTACTTCACGCTACCCGTCGCCCAGTACCCCGCCGTCGCTCCGCCGACCGTGCAGGTGTCAGCGCAATACCCCGGCGCCTCGGCCGAGACGATTGCCGAAACCGTGGCGACGCCGCTGGAGCAACAGATCAACGGCGTCGAGGGGATGCTGTATCTCTCGTCCCAGGCGACAGGCGACGGCAACCTCACCATCACGGTGACGTTCGAGCTGGGCACCGATCTGGATGCGGCGCAGGTGCTGGTCCAGAACCGTGTGTCAATCGCTGAGCCCCGCCTGCCTGAACAAGTGCGCCGCCTGGGTGTGGTGACACAGAAGGCCTCGCCCGACCTCTTGCTGGTCGTGCACATGTTCTCGCCTGACGGCTCGCGGGATGATCTCTACATCACCAATGCCGCACAGCGGGTGCGGGACGAGCTGACGCGTTTGGGCGGGGTCGGCAACGTCACCATCTTCGGCGCGCGCGACTACGCCATGCGGGTCTGGTTGGATCCTGAGCGGATCGCGGCGCTGGAACTGACCCCCGGCGAAGTCGTGGCCGCAATGCAGGCCCAGAACGCGCAGGTCGCCTCGGGCCGTCTGAACCAGCAGCCGATCCCGGAAGCTGGTGCTTTCGAGTTGTCGGTCGAGACCGCGGGCCGTCTGGCGGACCCTGCCGAGTTTGAGCGCATCATCGTCAAGCGTGGCGCCGATGGCCGGATCGTGCGTCTGCGTGACGTCGCGCGGGTCGAACTGGGTGCCGCCGACTACACGACGCGGGCCTATCTCGACACCAACCAGGCGGTTGCGATGGTGATCAACCAGCGCCCCGGGACCAATGCGCTCGCCACGGCCGAGGAGGTGCTGACGACGGTCGAGCGTCTGTCCCGGGACTTCCCCGAAGGTCTCGCCTACGACGTCATCTACAACCCGACCGAGTTCATCCAGGCCTCGATCGACGCGGTTGTCGCCACGATGATCGAGGCGGTTCTGCTGGTCGTTGCCGTGGTGCTGCTGTTTCTAGGCACCTGGCGGGCGGCGGTGACGCCGATCCTGGCCATCCCGGTGTCGCTGATCGGCACCTTCGCGGTCATGTCGGCGCTGGGCTACTCCATCAACAACCTCTCGCTCTTCGGGCTGGTGCTGGCTGTCGGTATCGTGGTCGACGATGCCATCATCGTGGTCGAGGGCATTGAGAAGCACATCCGGGGCGGCCTCTCGCCCCGCGATGCAGCCAAGCGGACCATGAGGGAAGTCTCTGGCGCGCTGGTGGCGACGTCGCTCGTGCTGGCTGCGGTCTTCATCCCGACGGCGGCGGTCGCCGGCATCTCGGGCCAGTTCTACCAGCAGTTCGCTGTCACCATCACGGCCGCCACTGCGATCTCGCTGCTGGTCTCGCTGACGCTCAGCCCTGCGCTGGCGGCCCTGCTGTTGCGTCCG
>JBCCDA010000103.1:0-14545 GCA_039033215.1 Pseudomonadota bacterium
CGCACCAGGAACGTGACCGCCTCCTTGCCGTCGATGATCCGATGATCATAGCTGAGGGCGAGGTACATCATGGGGCGGGCGACGATCTGCCCACCCATCACCATCGGGCGCTGCTGGATCTTGTGCATGCCCAGGATCCCGGACTGCGGCGGGTTCAGGATTGGTGCGGACATCAGCGAGCCGTAGACGCCGCCGTTCGAGATCGTGAACGTGCCGCCCTGCATGTCCGCCATCGAGAGCTTGCCGTCGCGCGCCAGTTCGCCGAGCTCGGTGATCTTCTTCTCGATCGCAGCGAACCCCATCTGGTCGGCATCGCGTACCACCGGCACCACCAGCCCCTGCGGCGTCCCGACAGCGACGCCGACGTGGCAGTATTCCTTGTAGACCATGTCGGTGCCGTCGATCTCGGCATTGACCGCGGGCACTTCCTGCAAGGCATGGCAGCAGGCTTTCACGAAGAACGACATGAACCCCAGCTTGACGCCGTGCTTCTTGAGAAACAGGTCCTTGTATTCGTTGCGGATTTCCATCACCGCCGTCATGTCCACCTCGTTGAAGGTGGTCAGCATGGCCGCGGTGTTCTGCGCCTCCTTCAGGCGGCGCGCGATCGTCTGGCGCAGGCGCGTCATGCGCACGCGCTTCTCTCGCGTGCCATCTGCCGCCGGCGTGGGCGTCGGCGGAGGGGCCTTGGCCGACGGGGCCGTGCCGGCTTTCGCCACGTCTTCCTTCATGATCCGGCCGTCGCGTCCGGTGCCCTGAACCTGATCGGGTGTGAGGCCCGCCTCCGCCATGGCTTTCTTCGCGGCGGGCGCGTGCTCAACGTCCTTGCCCTTGGCCGGTGCGGCAGCCGGTTCAGGGGCGGCCGCGGGCGCCGGAGCAGCAGCGGCAGGTGCGGGCGCTGCCCCTGCGCCTTCCCCTTCATTGATCGTCGCAAGCAAGGCATCAACGCCGACCGTTTCGCCTTCCGCGGCGACATGTTCCGCGATCGTGCCTGCGACGGGGGAGGGGACTTCTATTGCGACCTTGTCGGTCTCCAGCTCGCACAGCATCTCGTCCACCGCAACGGCATCGCCAGGCTGTTTGAACCATGTCCCGACGGTCGCCTCGGTCACCGACTCACCCAGAGTCGGCACACGCACTTCAACGGTCATTTCGTGAGATTCCTTTTCTCAGGGGGCGAGCGCGCCGTCGATCAGCGCCTGTTGTTCTGCCTTGTGCTTCGATGCGAGACCCGTGGCGGGCGACGCGCTTGCGGGACGCCCGACGTACTCGGGGCGCGACGTCTTCGCGCCGATCCGTTTCAGGACCCACTCGATGTTTGGCTCCACGAAGGACCAGGGACCCTGGTTCTTCGGCTCTTCCTGGCACCAGACCATGCTGGCGTTCGGGAAGCGCGCGAGCTCTCGCGTCAGGCTGAGTGCGGGGAACGGATAGAACTGCTCGATGCGCATCACGTAGACATCGTCCGCGCCCGCTGTGTTCCGTGCTTCCATGAGGTCGTAGTAGACCTTGCCGGAGCACATCACGACCCGGCGGATGTCCTTGTCGGCCTTCAGCTTGAACTCCGAGCCCTCCATATCCGCGTCATCCCAGAGCACGCGGTGGAAGCTCGACCCCTCCGCCATGTGCTCAATGTCGGACACGCAGGACTTGTGGCGCAGCAACGACTTGGGCGTGAACAGGATCAGAGGCTTGCGATAACTGCGGTGCATCTGGCGGCGCAGGATGTGGAAGTAGTTCGCGGGCGTCGAGCAGTTGGCGACGATCCAGTTTTCCTCAGCCGAGAGCTGCAGGAAGCGTTCGATCCGCGCCGAGGAGTGCTCGGGCCCCTGACCTTCGTAGCCGTGCGGCAACAGCATCACGAGGCCGGACATGCGCAACCATTTCCGCTCGCCGCAGCTGACGAACTGATCGATCATGATCTGGGCGCCGTTGGCGAAGTCGCCGAACTGGGCCTCCCAAAGGACCAGGGCGTTCGGCTCGGAGAGCGAAAATCCGTACTCGTACCCCAACACCGCGTACTCCGAGAGCATCGAATCGATGACCTCGTACTGGGCCTGACCCTCGCGAATATGGTTGAGCGGATAGTAGCGCTCCTCCGTGGTCTGGTCGACGATGCCCGAGTGGCGCTGGCTGAAGGTGCCCCGTGTGCAGTCCTGTCCCGACAGGCGGACCTTGTAGTTGTCCAACTGCAGCGACCCGAAGGCGAGCGCCTCGGCAGTCGCCCAGTCGATGCCCTTGCCTTCGTCGATCGTCTTGCGCTTGGCCTCCAACATGCGCGCCACGGTCCGGTGCGGTTTGAAGTCATCCGGCAGTCGGGTGAGTGCGGCGCCAACCTCGCGCAGGGTCTCGATCGGCACGGCGGTCTGGCCGCGCTGGTATTCGCCCTCGGCTGTCTCCATGCCTGACCAGCGGCCGTCCAGCCAATCCGCCTTGTTCGGTCGGTAGTCGGTGCCCGCTTCGAATTCCTGCGCCAGATGCTCCTGGAACGCCTTCTTCTCGGCCTCGATCTCGTCAGACTTGAGCAGACCGTCCGCCACCAGCCGCTCGGAGTAAAGCTCCAGCGTGGTGCGCTGCTTCTTGATGGCCTTGTACATGAGAGGTTGGGTGAACATCGGTTCATCCCCCTCATTGTGGCCGAAGCGGCGGTAGCAGAAGATGTCGATCACGACGTCGCGTTGGAACATCTGCCGGAACTCTGTCGCGACTTTGGCCGCGTGCACCACCGCTTCCGGGTCGTCGCCGTTCACGTGGAAGATCGGGCAGTCGACCATCTTGGAGATGTCGGTCGGGTAGGGTGAAGACCGGCTGTGGTGCGGCGCCGTCGTAAACCCGATCTGGTTGTTGACCACGACGTGGATCGTCCCACCGGTCTTGTGACCCTTGAGATCGGACAGGCCAAAACACTCGGCCACAACCCCCTGGCCCGCGAACGCCGCATCGCCGTGAAGGAGAACCGGGATCACCGTCTTGCGGTCATCGCCGAACTGCGCCTGCTTCGCGCGCGCCTTGCCGAGCACCACGGGATTGACGGCTTCGAGGTGGCTGGGGTTGGCAGTCAGCGACAGGTGCACCCTGTTGCCATCGAACACCCGATCGGACGAGGCGCCGAGGTGATACTTCACGTCGCCCGAACCATCGACTTCCTCGGGCTTGAAGCTGCCTCCCTGGAACTCGTGGAAGATTGCGCGGTAGGGCTTGGCCAGCACGTTGGCGAGGATGTTGAGCCGCCCGCGGTGAGGCATCCCGAAGATGATCTCCTTGGCGCCCATGGCGCCGCCGCGCTTGATGATCTGCTCCAGCGCGGGGATCACGCTCTCACCGCCGTCCAGACCGAAGCGCTTTGTCCCCATGTACTTGACATGCAGGAACTTTTCGAAGCCCTCCGCTTCGATCATCTTGTTCAGAATAGCCTTGCGGCCTTCCTTGGTGAAGCTGATTTCCTTGCCGAGGCCCTCGATCCGCTGTTGCAGCCAGCTCTTGGGTTTGGGGTCCTGGAGATGCATGAACTGCAGCGCAAAGGTCCCCTGGTAGGTGCGCTTGAGGATGTCCTCGATCTGGCGGATCGTGGCACTCTCCAGGCCCAGGACATTGTCGATGAAGATCGGCCGGTCCAGATCCCCCTCGGTGAAGCCGAAGAAGCGCGGATCGAACTCCGGGTGGTCCTTGTGGCCCTGCAGGCCAAGCGGGTCCAGATCTGCGCCCAGGTGGCCGCGCGAGCGGAACGAGCGGATGTACATGATCGCCCGGATGCTATCGAGTACGGCACTTCGGATCGTGCTCTCATCCATGGGCGCCGCGGCGCCGTTTGCACCGTTGGCCTTCGCACGGATCTTCTTCTCGAGATGCGCCTCGACGGCCTCGGTGCTCCAATTGCCATCGAGCGCATGGGTGAGGTCATCGTCCGGGGATGGTGGCCAGTCGGATCTGCCCCAGGGCGCGCCCTCCGCCTCCGACACCACATCTTCGGCGATATCGCCCAATCCCCGAAAGTACTCCTGCCAGCTCGGATCGACCGAGGTGGGGTCCTTCACATAGCGGGCATGGAGTTGTTCGACGTATTCGGCGTTGTGCCCCTGAAGGAAGCTGGACGCCTGGAGTTGCTCGTTAGAGCTGACTTCTGCCATATCTCAAGGGGTCGCGTCTGCCGCGGCCCTTCCCCTTGTACACGGGCGCCACAGGACGCAGCACCCTACCGACTCGCCCGGCCCAATCCTTAGGCCGTTGGTATCATTCAACCATCCAAAGCCTTAAGCAAGGCTTGACCGAGACCGGCAGGGCTGTCCGCGACAACAAATCCTGCCGCCTTCATGGCTTCGATCTTGTCCTCGGCGCCGCCCTTGCCGCCCGAGATAATGGCACCTGCATGGCCCATACGGCGTCCTGGGGGCGCTGTGCGGCCCGCGATGAAGCCCGCGATGGGTTTTTTGCGGCCTGCCTTTGCCTCGTCGATTATGAACTGGGCGGCGTCCTCTTCGGCCGAGCCGCCGATCTCGCCGATCATGATGATTGATTCGGTTTCCGCATCGCCGAGGAACATCTCGAGGCAGTCGATGAATTCGGTGCCCTTGATCGGATCACCGCCGATACCAATGCAGGTCGACTGGCCCAGGCCCGCGGCGGTCGTCTGGCCGACAGCCTCGTAGGTCAGCGTACCGGAGCGGCTCACGACGCCGACCGATCCGCGTTTGTGGATATGGCCCGGCATGATCCCGATCTTGCAGGCATCGGGCGTGATCACGCCCGGGCAGTTCGGACCGATCAGTCGCGACTTCGAGCCGTCGAGCATCCGCTTGACCTTCATCATGTCCAGCACCGGGATGCCTTCCGTGATGCAGCAGATCAGCGGCATCTCGGCATCAATCGCCTCCATGATCGCGTCGGCGGCGAAGGGCGGAGGCACATAGATGGCCGAGGCGTTCGCGCCCGTGGCCGCCATCGCTTCATGAACCGTGTCGAACACCGGCAGCCCCAGGTGGTCGCCGCCCCCTTTGCCCGGCGTCACGCCAGCCACCATTTTGGTGCCATAGGCGATCGCCTGCTCCGAGTGGAAAGTGCCCTGAGCACCTGTGATGCCCTGGCAGAGCACCTTGGTGTCTTCGTTGACGAGTACGGCCATGTTCGGACCTCTTCTTCTTTTGCGGCGCGGACGAGGTCCGGGCTAGTTATGATTCCTTGAAAACGAACACGCTGACGGACGGCGTGTTGTCGCTGCCCGGAATGGTGTCGGCACGCACGACGGACAAGAACTTCTGGCCACCATCTCCGATGAACCGGACACCAAATCCGTCGTCGGTCGATTGGTAAGTCTGCTCACCTCCGCCGCCAAAACCCAATGACGGCTCGACGATGTCGGCAACTGCGGCGACATCGGACCCGGCGATCATCACGTGGCAGAGCTCGTCGGAAAGGCCCATCATCATGCCGACTTCTTCGTCCACATAGACGTCGACACCATCGGTCGTCGTGGTGCGCTTCTCGAGCCCGTCAGAACCTTCGGCGACGCCGCGAAACGTGTTCTCGGCCGTGTTCTTGAGAAAGCACTGCGCCACGGTCAGCGAGGCGATGGCGCGGCGTTTCTCGTCCGGCGTTCCCCGGTCGAGCATCTGCTTCAACGCTTCGAAACCTTCGGGCGTCGTGGCCTCGGGAATAGCTGTCGGCGAAGGCTGGGTGGCCACCGGGGTCGCCGATTGCTCCGCACACGCGGCCAGTAAGAGTACCGCACTCAACGACGCGATACGCAACATCATAGGCTTCACCCTTTGACTGCCTTCACGATCTTCTCGGCGGCGTCCGCGAGGTTATCGGCCGCGATGACGTCGACATCCGATTCGTTGATGATCTGCTTGCCCAGCTCGACGTTGGTGCCTTCGAGCCGTACCACCAACGGTACCTTCAGGCCCACTTCCTTGACCGCGGCAACCACGCCTTCCGCGATCACGTCGCAGCGCATGATGCCGCCGAAGATGTTCACCAGAATGCCCTTCACGGCCGGGTCCGATGTGATGATCTTGAAGGCCTCCGTCACACGTTCCTTCGTCGCACCGCCGCCCACGTCCAGGAAGTTGGCGGGCTCGGATCCGTAGAGCTTGATGATGTCCATCGTCGCCATCGCCAGACCCGCGCCGTTGACCATGCAGCCGATTTCGCCATCGAGCGCGATGTAGTTGAGGTCGTGCTTCGAGGCCTCGAGTTCCTTGGAGTCTTCTTCGGTCTCATCGCGGAGCGCCATCACATCGGCGTGGCGGTAGAGCGCGTTCGAATCGAAGTTCATCTTGGCGTCAAGGCAGACAAGATCGCCTGCCTCGGTCAGGATCAGCGGGTTGATTTCCAGCAGGCTGACGTCCTTCGCCTGGAAAACATCATAGAGCGTGTTGACCAGCTTGCCCGCCTGCTTCGCCGCACCCCCCGTCAGGCCCAGCGCCTTGGCGACCTTGCGGCCGTGGAAGGGTTGCATCCCCGTCGCGGGGTCGACGCTGAACGTCAGGATCTTCTCGGGCGTCGAGGCCGCAACTTCCTCGATGTCCATCCCGCCCTCGGTCGAGACGATGAACGACACGCGCGAGGTCTCTCGGTCGACCAGCAATGCGAGGTAGAACTCCTTCGCGATCGCCGCGCCGTCCTCGACATAGATCCGCCCGACCTGCTTGCCCGCGGGGCCTGTCTGCTGGGTGACCAGCGTCTTGCCCAGCATCTGCTTGACGAAGGTGACGGCCTCATCCGCGTCCTTGGTGACGCGCACGCCGCCTTTCTCGCCGGCCTCGGCCTCCTTGAAGGTCCCCTTGCCGCGGCCGCCTGCGTGGATCTGCGCCTTCACAACCCATACGGGACCACCCAGTTCCTCGACCGCCTCGCGCGCGTGCTCGGCGTCCAGCACCGCATGGCCGCTGGAGACGGGCGCACCTGCGGCACGAAGCAGCTCCTTCGCCTGGTATTCGTGGATGTTCATGGCGATCTCCCGTTGGGGGCGTCGGCTGCGCCCCGGAGTTCCGTAGCGTGCTAGCGGCCGAGAGCGTCCCGTCCGAGCGATTGGTCTCTAGCTATCGCCGGGACGGCGGCACTACAACCCCTGCGGGCAGTTTCAAGGTAAATGCGACGATCTGCGCGAAACCCGCGACCTGCTGCGATCACGCGTGTGCAAACGCTGACCCGAGCGCGGTGGACCCGCCGGGTCGGCCAACGACGCTGGCCGACCGCGTCGCGCGACATTCAGGCGAGGCTCGGGTCGATACCCTTGCACGCGTCGACCAGGCCCTTCACGGCGTCGATGGACTTGTCGAGCATGGCCTTCTCAGGCTTGTCGAGTTCGATCTCGACCACCTTCTCCACGCCGTTCTCGCCGATGATGCAGGGCACGCCGACATACATGCCGTCGAGCCCGTAGGCCCCCTCGACGTATGCCGCACAGGGCAGGAGCCGGCGCTGATCCTTCAGGTAGCTCTCCGCCATCATGATCGCCGAGGCCGCCGGGGCGTAGAAGGCCGACCCCGTCTTCAGGAGGCCCACGATCTCTGCGCCGCCATCCCGGGTGCGCTGCACGATCGCGTCGAGCTTCTCCTGCGTCGTCCAGCCCATCTTGACCAGATCCGGGAGCGGGATGCCCGCGACGGCCGAGTACCGCACCAGCGGCACCATCGTGTCGCCGTGGCCACCGAGGACGAAGGCGGTCACGTCCTTGACCGACACATCGAACTCCTCGGCCAGGAAGTGGCGGAACCGCGCGCTGTCCAGCACGCCTGCCATGCCGACGACTTTCTCGCGGGGGAGGCCCGAGAATTCGCGCAGGGCCCAGACCATCGCGTCCAGCGGATTGGTGATGCAGATGACGAACGCATCGGGCGCGTGTGCCTTGAGGCCTTCGCCGACGGCCTTCATGACCTTGAGGTTGATGCCCAGAAGGTCGTCGCGGCTCATCCCCGGTTTGCGCGGCACACCGGCGGTGACGATCACCACATCCGCGCCCGCGATATCCGCATAATCCTGCGTGCCCTTGAAGGCGGCATCGAACCCGTCGACCGGGGACGATTCGGCGATGTCCAGCGACTTGCCTTCAGGTACCCCTTCGACAATGTCGAACAGCACCACGTCTCCCATCTCCTTCAGACCGACGAGATGGGCGAGCGTTCCCCCGATCTGACCCGCGCCGATCAACGCAATCTTGCTTCTGGACATGTTCTTCTCCCGGTTTCGAGCGCTGTCCCCACCGTCGAGGACCGAATGACGCCGACGCCACTGCCCGATTTGCCGCGCAAACGCAAGGTTGGGCGAGGCACGGATGCGGTTTGACGTTGGGGGAACAGGTCCGGCGCAGGCGGGCGAGATCTGAGGGGACGTGATCAGGGGCGCAGCATTGGGTCTGTCGGCAGGGCCGCCGAGACGGGCGGAGATCGGACCGGTGCGCCGAGTAAGGCCGCGTCTGGGACAACGCCTGGACCTGAGGTGGGCACGTCACAGGCACCGCCAATGCGCCCGTAAGAGCAAACGGATCTGGTCGACCTGTCATGCAGGCGGGACCTGCGGTCGGAAGACCGCCGGGCAGGACGATTGGGGCGGCGCCGAGCGCCGTCCCGGTCAGCGGTGTCAGGTGGGTGTTTCGTTCCGGCTCGCGATTTGCTCGACCTGGAACGCCTCGCCAGCCGCCATAAGGCACGTCATGCCGCGCGGGTCGGTGACCACGATGGTCCAGGAACCCGTTTCCTCGGATGCGAAGACCTCGACCAGTCCGCGACCTTGTTGCAGGCCGACGGAGCGGCGTGTCTCGCCGTACTTGCTCTCGAGTTGCTTGATGATCTTGTCGCGCTGGCCACACACCGTCTGGGCGTCGGCGGTCGTGGGAGCGGCGAGGGTGGCCGCGAGCACGAGCGCGGCAATCGGGGCGATAGACGTCATAGAACGGATCATGTGATCACCTTTCCGGGCTTTCGGCCTGTGTCCGATCGAGAGGAGCCGTTCCGGCACCCCCTCCGCCGGATGGCAGAGGAGCCTCTCGATGTTGCTTCAGCGTGTCGCGTTTCCCGGTCCAGTATCCTCCCCGAAATCGGGTGCGATTCGATGAAGTAAAGACTGGCTCAAAATGGTTAACGGCTAGTGAAAAATGGTTACCATGGTTGGTTAATCATTGGTTTTTGGGGAGCACGGGACCCAGACATAGCCGTCTCCGTCAATAATATAGCTCTCGCGTAGGCCGTGCGGTTTGTCCGCAGCGCCGGCCAGAACGATGGCGCCCAGTGCCTGCGCAGCCGCCTCGGCCTCGTCCGGGTCGCGCCCGTAGAGACGCAGCTCCGCCCCGGCGCCGCGCCCGTCCGCTGTTTGCGCGATCCCACGCAGAGGATGGCTGTCATAGGTGTCGTCCTGGTGGAGCTGCCAGACCGAGCCCAGCGCCTCAACGATCGCAAAGTCGCGATCCCAGTACCGCACGCTCGCACCAAGGACTTTGGTCTGGAATTCAAGCGCTTGGCGCATGTCACGGACCAGAAGGTTCACACCCAGACCTGGGCCCAGCCCCCGTCCGAACGCGTCCGCCGAGGGCTTGCCGGCACCCTCCACCGGTAGCAAATCTGACATCCGGTTCTCCTTGTCGACACGCGGCAGCATGGATAGAACGCTCGCCGAGGATCAAGGGGTGAATGATGGACCCGACACTGCGCCCGCGCCGATCGGCGCTTTATCTGCCGGGGTCCAAGCCGCGGGCCATCGATAAGGCGCGTTCGCTCGCCACGGACGTTCTGATCCTGGATCTCGAGGATTCGGTGCTGCCGGACGAAAAAGCAGAAGCACGTCTGCGGGTGGCCGAGGCGGTCTCGGCTGGGCTCTTTCGGCCTCGTGAGGTTGTGATCCGGGTGAATGCGGCCGGGACCGCGTGGGCGCATGACGATCTTGCCGCGGTCAGGCAGTGCAATCCCGACGCGGTCCTGCTGCCAAAGGTCGAGACCCCTGAAGCAGTGGTCGACGCGGCACGGTCGGTGGGGCCGGATACCGCCGTCTGGGCGATGATCGAGACGCCGCGGGGTATCCTGGCGGCACCGGCGATTGCCGGCGTCGCGCAGATGGGCTGTCTGGTTGCGGGGACGAACGATCTGGCCGCCGAGCTGCAGGCCCATCCCGATGCGTCGCGCGCGCAGATCGCGTATGCCCTGCAGCAGATCGTGCTGGCGGCCCGCGCTTCGGGCATCGCCGCGCTCGATGGCGTGTTCAATGCGTACAAGGACGCTGATGGCCTGGCCGCGGAGAGCCGCCACGGCAAGGCGCTCGGATATGACGGCAAGACGCTGATCCATCCCGGGCAGATCCCTGTCGCCAACGCGATCTTCGGTCCCGAACCCGATCAGCTTGCACAGGCATCGCGCATCCTCGAGGCGTTCGAGGAGGCCGAGCGCGCCGGTCAAGGGGTTGGCGTGCTGGACGGAAAGATCGTCGAGAACCTCCATGTGGCGGCAGCACGCCGCCTCCTGGCTCAGCAAACCGCCATAGAAGACCTGGAACGGGAGCCCGCCCAATGACTCTGCTGATCGTCGGCCTGCTATCGTGGTGGATCGTCCACCTATTCCCGATCTTTGCGCGGCCTGCGCGCAACCGCCTTGCCGGTGCGATCGGGGAGGGGCCCTACAAGGGTGCCTATGCGCTGGTGACCGTCGGCACGGTGGTGCTGATGGTGCTTGGCTATCAGAGCGCGCCGTTCACAAACCTCTGGTACCCGCCCCCGTTCCTCAGCCATATCAACAATGTGCTGATGCTGCTGGCAATTACCGTCTTCATTGCAGGCGGCATCCCCAGCCCCGTGCGGCGATGGATCCGGCATCCGCAATTCACCGGACTGAAGATCTGGGCCGCGGCACACCTGTTGGTGAACGGTGATCTGGCGAGCGTGATCCTGTTTGGCGGTCTGCTGGCCTGGGCGGTCGTCGCGATGATCGGTACGAACAAGCGTGACGGCAAGGATCGGGAGATGCCTGCCCGGACGAAGCTCGGCACACCCATCCACATTCTGGCGTCGCTTGCCATCTATTACCTGGTTGTCATGATCCACAACTGGGCCGGGGTATGGCCGCTGCCGGGAACCGCCCCGGGCACCTGATCACCAGAGCCTTGGCGGGCGGGCGCGATCGCGTCCTGGCCGCATGACCGCGGGTTCTGCTGTCGGGGCATCAGACCCGGCCACGGGGATCTGGGGTTGTGGCGCGGGCGCCGCGGGTGCCGCCGGGGTCTCGGCCTGCCTGGTCGGGGTGTCCCAACCACCGCCGGACGGTTGTGTCGTGGGCGTCTCGACTTGTGGCGCCTCGACTTGCGGAGGGTTCACCTGCGGGCTGGTGGAATCACCCCGCGTTGCCGGAACACCGGCCGTCTCCGCTTCGGGCGCTGCCTGCGGGCTGTCCGAGCCACCGCGAGGTGGGGGCACGCCTGCGGTATCCGCATCGCCGCTTGGGGCAGGGGCCGCGGGGGCGGCCGGGGCGCCTGCATGCTGAAGGGCGACGTCGAGATCCAGCTGCTCGACCAGGCTCACCAGAACGCCGCATGCCTCGGGGAAGTTCTGCTGGCCCATGGCGTCGCTGAACTTCTGCACTTCCGACGTCCAGATCGGGAACTTGTCGGGTGACATCGACTGAGCCTGTGCGCTGAAGGCATCGGCGACCGAGCGGAAGTCCCCCATGGCCTCATCAAGCGTCGTGCATGCCTGGGCCACACCTGCCGAGACAAGAACAGCCGCCGCGGCTGCGGCAATCGAACGGGTACGCATCTGGGCCTCCGGTCAGTTAACAGCCGATTAATCCATCCACGTTAGCTTATCATGCGTCGGGGCCGAGGCCAGCCTTGCTTCTCGTCGTTTGACCAGGCTGCTAGGGGTGAGCGGCCATCTACCCGCTCGGCCACCGTCCGCGACGGGATCGGGAAGGTTTACGGCCGTAAACCCTCGGGGTTGCGATCCCGGGTCACCGGGGCAGCCGGGCCCTGGGGTGCGCGCTGTCGTAGACGTCGCGCAACCGCGCCTGATCGACCGCTGTATAGACCTGGGTCGTCGACAGGGACGCGTGTCCCAGCAGCTCCTGGATCGCCCTCAGATCGCCACCGGCTGACAGAAGGTGAGTCGCAAAGCTGTGCCGCAGGGCATGCGGTGTCGCGGTACTGGGCAGGCCCAGGGCCTGACGTGCGGTCGCCATTGCCTTGCTGACGAGACTGGCATCCAGCCGTCGTCCGCGGGCACCCAGAAACAGTGCTGTCCCCGGGGCCGGCGCAAGCGGGCAGAGCGCGCAGTACCGCTCGACCGCGGCACGCGCCACGGGCAGAACCGGAACCTCACGCTCCTTGCCACCCTTGCCGCGGATCCGCAGGACCTCGCCAAGGGGCGCATCGCGCTGATCGAGGCTCAGCGCCTCGGATATCCGCAGCCCGCAGCCCCACAGAAGCGTCAGCACCGCGATGTCGCGCGCGGCGATCCAGGGTTCGGGATGGTGGCCGGTGGCCGAGATCAGCCGGCGCGCATCCTCCGGCGCTACCGGACGGGGCAGCCGGGGCGTCACCTTCGGCGAGCGGATCCGGTGGATGGCGTGGCACTCCAGCCCTTCGGCCTTGTCCAGCCAGGCATAGAACGACCGTACGGCCGACAGCTCGCGCGCCAGCGTCCGCGCGCCGATCCCGTCCGCCCGGCGCGCCGCCATCCAGGCCCTGAGATCGGCGATCGTCACGTCCGACAGCGCCCGTTTGCCGACATCTCCCCCCAGATGCCGTGTCAGAAACCCCAGGTAGCCCGACACGTCGCGCCGGTACGTCTCGATGGTCTTCTCCGCCCGTCCCCCGACGGCTGCGAGCTGTGTCAGCCAGCGATCCAGCAGATCCGCGGCACCTGCCGAGGGCTGGGCGGTGGCTGTCACCCGGCCGCGTCCGCGAGGTGGCGCACCAGCAGACGCTCGACCACGCTCGCGAAGAACTCCAGCAGATCGGTACCGTGCGCGGGCTCGAACTTCGCGGGATCGGCACTGCCGAGCGCGAGCATGCCTGCGCTTCCACCCAGATCCAGACGCATCAGGGCTTCGGACTGGACGGGATTGGCCTCGCCGAAGATCAGCTCGGCCTCCTCGCCCGCCGCGCGCAGCGCGATCCGGCGATCGGGATGGCCATCGATGGCGAAGTAGTCCGAGACCGCCCCGACCGGCATCGCCATGACCTTGCCGCGCAAGTCGACGTCGAAGCCGGTGGCTGCCGCTGTCTTGGTCACATCGGCCTCGAGGCACAGCCGTGCCTCCTCGATCCCGATGGCGGCGGGCACGGACTGGGTGAGGCGGATGAGGAACGCCCCCAGCTCGGCCGGTTCGATCAGCGAGAGCACTGCGCCGTGCAATTGCTGTGTCCCGGCCACGTTCTCGTAGGCTGCGGCGATCACGCTTCGGTGCTGGGTCGCAAGCCGCTCGAGGCGCGTCTCAAGCCGTTCGACCAGCCGGTCCCGAAGGTCGACCACCTGGCGCCCGGTGCGGGTCTCGCCGACGAGGCGTTGCATGACACCATCATCATCCAGCACCAGTTGGGGGTCGGCGACGATCAGCGACCGTATGAGGTCCCGATCAGCGTCGGAGAGTTTCAGCGTCTCCATCGCTCAGCTCTTGATGATCGTCTGGCCGGTCTTGGCCCAGTCCGTCAGGAACGTCTCAAGCCCCTTGTCGGTCAGCATGTGATCGGCAAGCTTTCGCACCACGCCCGGCGGTATCGTGGCCACGTCCGCGCCGATCTTCGCGGCCATCGTCACATGGTTCACCGTGCGGATGGACGCAGCAAGGATTTGCGTCTCGAACTTGTAGTTGTCATAGATCTCGCGAATGTCCGCGATCAGCTCCATACCATCGAGATTGAGGTCGTCGAGGCGGCCGATGAACGGTGAGATGAAGGTCGCACCCGCCTTCGCCGCGAGCAGCGCCTGGTTGGCCGAGAAGCAAAGCGTCACGTTCACCATGCGCCCCTCATCCGTCAGCACCTTGCACGCGCGCAGCCCGGCCCAGGTGAGCGGTACCTTGATGGCGATGTTGGGGGCGATCTTCGCAAGCTCCCGGCCTTCGGTGATCATGCCATCCGCATCGGTTGCGACCGTCTCGGCAGATACCGGCCCATCGACGATGTCGCAGATCTCGCGCGTCACCTCCAGGATATCGCGCCCCGATTTCATGATCAGCGAAGGGTTCGTGGTCACGCCGTCAACCATGCCGGTTGCGGCCAACTCGCGGATCTCGTCGATCTCCGCAGTATCAATGAAGAATTTCATGGGTATGGCCCCTGGCGATGTCCGTATCTGGTGCGACCTTAGACGAGTGGCGCAACATCTGCCAGTAGAGAGTAGGTCTCCGACGCCAGACCTTTGCGGCGCCCTGGTGGTTCAGCGAGGCCGCTTGCGCGGCCATCGAAATCCGCTCCGCGCTGTCGCGCGTCCCGTCTTCCGACCGGGCCCACCCCCGCCCCCACCGCCGCCAACAAGATTGCGCTTGGCGCGCCTTTGGGTCCAGCGTTCGACCGATTGGTGCGGGAGCTGCAAACCACCAATATTGATCCGCGTTTTGTCAAAGGC
>JBCCDA010000104.1:0-14473 GCA_039033215.1 Pseudomonadota bacterium
ATGAAGCTGGTCGAGGTGATCCGCCCGGTCGAGGCCTCGGATGAGGTCATCGCCAACCTGATGGCCTTGGGCAAACGCATGACCCGCGTGCCGGTCGAGGTGAAGGACAGCCCGGGTTTCCTCGTGAACATGGGCGGGCGAGCCTACACGACCGAGGGCAACCGCATCGCACACGAGCAGGTTGCCCGACCCGAGCAGGTCGATGCGATCATGCGCGACTGCTGGGGGTTCCGCATGGGCCCCTTCGAGCTGATGGACCTGACGGGAATCGACGTGAACTTCCCCGTCTCAAGGATCATCGCGGGGGGCTACTTCGACGATCACCGGCTGCTCACGTCACCCAATCACGAGGCCAAGTTCGACGCCGGCCATTTCGGGCGCAAAACCGGGCAGGGCTGGTATCGCTACGAGAGCGGTCAGCCGCTGGAGCGGCCCAGCCCGGATTTTGTCACGGATGCAGCGCCGGTCCGGTCCGTGAGGCTGGTGGATGCAACGCCGGAGCTGGAGGCGTTTTGCGCCGAGATCGGGCTGAGCGATGGCGACGGTCCCCGTCTGGCGGCCCCGATCGGTGAGGACGCGACCTCGGTTGCCGTGCGCACCGGAGAAAGCCACCAGATCCTGGCCTGTCTGGATCTCACCGGCGATACCTCGAAGCGGGTCACCATGATGACGGCACCGGGTGCGGATCGCGAGATCCTGTCGGGCGTCGCTGCGGCGATCACGGCGTCGGGTCGCGCGGTGACATGGATCGGCGACAGCCCGGGATTTGTCGGGCAGCGGATGGTCTCGATGATCGGGAACCTCGGCTGCTACATGGCCGAGATCGGCCTCGCGTCGCCGGAGGATATCGACACCGCCATGCAGTTGGGACTGAACTACCCGCACGGCTCGGTGTCGCTGGTCGCGCAGCTGGGGGAGGTCCATACCCTTGCCGTGCTGGAGGCGCTGCAGGCGATCACCGGCGAAGACCGCTATCGCCCGACCATGTGGCTCCGGCGCCGCGCCGCGCTGGGACTGCCCATCCACACGCCCGCCTGAGGGAGAGATCATGCGCTGGAAGAACCGCCCCGAAGGCTCGAACTGGGGGGACTTCGGTCCTGACGACCAGATCGGCCGGCTGAACTGGTTGGGCCCGGAGCAGGTGAAGAAAGGTGTCGCCGAGGTTCGCGAGGGCCGGGCGTTCTGCCTGTCCATGCCGCTGGATTACCCTGGCGGGAACGTGCTGAACCCGGCGCGCCACCCGCCGGAGCGCTATGCCACGCGCTCGCCCGATGGAAGAGACCGACAGTTGCTGCCCCTGGCCGAGGCGCTGGGCAATCCGGATCTGACGGATGTCGTGAATGACGACCGGGTGATGATCCACACCCAGTATTCGACCCAGTGGGACGCGCTGTGCCACGTCGGTGGCCTCTATGACGCCGATGGCGACGGGGTGGCCGAGACGGTGTTCTACAACGGCTGGCGCGGTGGCGAACACATCAAGGAAGGTGTGCCGTGCGAGGATTGCGGCGGGCTGTCGGCGTCTGACGCGACCCGGCTTGGCATCGAGACCATGGCCGAGACCTGCGTTCAGGGCCGGGCCGTGATGATCGACCTGCATGCCGAGTATGGCGACGCGCACGAGGACGTCGACATGGCGGGGCTGGAAGCCGTGATGTCCAAGCAGGGGGTCGCCGTGGAGAAGGGCGATATGGTGCTCTTCCATACGGGCTGGACCAAGCTGATGCTGGATATGGCGAAGGCGCCGACGCATGAGATGCTGCACGGGACCTGCACGGCGCTGGAGGGACGGGACCCGAAGCTGCAGGAGTGGATCCGGGATATGGGTGTCGTGTGCCTCATCTCGGACAATTATGCGGTGGAGCGGGCGCCCTCGCGCACGGGTGCGGGCAAGCGCGCGATGCTGCCGATCCACGAGCTGTGTTTGTTCAAGCTGGGGATCCCGCTGGGTGAGATCTGGTGGCTGGGCGATCTGGCGGCCTACTTCCGCGAGACAGGCCGCAACCGCTGTCTTCTGACGGCGCCACCGCTGCGGCTTCCGGGCGCGGTTGGCTCTCCCGCGACACCGGTGGCAACAGTATGAGCGGAGCGATGGACACGGCGGCCACGCCGCTTGCGCGGCATCTCGGGGCGTCGCCCCTCACCTGCGGACCTTCGGCCCTCAGGTGGCCGCCTTGCCCTGCCGCTGACGTCGCGCTGTTGGCAACGTTTGCAACACGCACGACGGTTGCCGTTTGGCGCTGCGGCCACGCGGCGGCGCAGCCGGCGGTCGAGGGCGCAGCCCGAGGTGTCGCGTCAGCGACGTGGCCGCATTGTGGGATGCACACATGACGACACTGGACGATCTGGTCATGCCGCGCTCGGTCGCGGTGGTTGGCGCCTCGGACAATCCCGCACGGATCGGGGGGCGACCACTCAACTATTTCCTCAACTATGGCTTTGACGGCGCCGTCTATCCGGTCAATCCCAACCGCGACATCGTGCAGGGGGCGAAGGCCTACCCGACCCTGACGGACGTGCCCGGCGAGGTCGACTTCGTGCTCGTCGCCGTGCCGGCCCCTGCCGTCATGGGTGTCGTCAGAGAGGCCGCAGCCAAGGGTGCCAAGTGCTGCATGATCTTCTCTTCGGGCTTTGCCGAGGTCTCTGAGCAAGGTGCTGCCTGGCAGGACGAGCTCACGCAGATCGCGCGCGAGACCGGCACCCGGATCATCGGACCCAATTGCCTTGGTGTCTACAACCACGCGCACCAGTTCTACCCGACGTTCACCTCGTCGCTGGAGTACGCGCCCCCGATCCCTGGCAATGTCGGCGTCGCGTCGCAATCGGGCGCCTATGGCAGCCACATCTACTTCGTCGCGCGGCGCAAGGGGCTCGGCATCAACTACTGGCTGACCACCGGCAACGAGTGTGACGTGCACACGGCCGAGGTCATTCGCCTGATGGCCGAGGCAGACGACGTCCACACGATCATGGCATATGTCGAATCCATCAAGGATGGTGACGTGCTTCTGGACGCGCTCTCGATCGCGCGATCCAACCGCAAGCCCGTCGTGATGATGAAGGTTGGGCACACCGACGTTGGCGCACAGGCGGCAAGTTCCCATACGGCCTCGCTGGCGGGGGAGGATGCGGTCTATGACGCGATCCTGAGGGAGGGCGGTGCCTACCGCGCCCGCAATACCGAGGAGATGCTGGATGTCGCGCTCGCGTGCCGTCCGCAGATCTACCCGGTCGGCAAGAAGGTTGGGCTGGTCACGATCTCGGGTGGCGGCGGGATTCTCATGGCGGATGCGGCGTCCGATTGCGGGCTGGACGTGGCACCGATGCCGGAGGACGCACAGAGGGCGATCAAGGAAATCGTGCCCTTCGCAGGTCCGCGCAATCCGGTCGATGTCACAGCGCAATTCTTCAATGACCTCAGTCTGATAGACCAGTTCACCGAGATGATGCTGGACAAGGGTGGCTATGACGGTCTGGTCGGCTTCTGGACCTCGGTCGCTGGCAACCCGAACCTGAGTGGCGAGCTTATCGCCCGGTTGAAGAAGGCCATGGAGGGCCGCGACGACACGCTGTTCATCCAGTCCGTCATTGGTCCCGATGACATCATCGCAAAGTACGAAGCCGAGGGTTTCCCCTGCTTCGAGGATCCCTCTCGGGCCGTCCGAGCCATGGCGGCTGCCATGTACTTTGGCACCTCGTTCGCGAAGGGGTCGGGGGATGCGCCAGCGCTGCCGGATCTGCCCGCGCTGCCGGACGGCCCGATGGGCGAGCACGAGGCCAAGGCGATCCTGGCAAAGGCCGGTCTGCCGATGGTCGAGGACGTGCTGGTGAAATCCTCGAAGGAAGCGCATGAAGCCGTGCAGGCGCTGCATGGCCCGGCCGCGATGAAGATCGCGTCGCCCGACATACTCCACAAGACCGAGGCAGGCGGCGTGGCGCTGCACGTCACCGAGGACCTTGCCGGCCAGACCTACAATCAGCTGACCGCGAATGCGTCGCACTACGATCCGAAGGCGCATATCGATGGGGTGATCGTCTCGCCGATGGTCAATGGCGGCGTCGAGCTGATCCTGGGCGCCAAGAACGATCCTGTCTTCGGGCCGGTGGTGATGGCAGGGCTCGGGGGGGTCTTTACCGAGATCTTCGCCGACATCTCGTTTCGCAAGGCGCCCGTCAGCGAAGCGATGGCGCGCGAGATGCTGGAAGAGCTGCGGGGCGTGGCGCTGCTGAAGGGCTACCGCGGCAAGTCCCCGGTCGACCTTGACGCAACGTCCGAGGCCATTTCGAAGCTTTCGATCTTCGCGGCTGCCCACAGCGATGTTATCGAGAGTGTCGAGATGAACCCCGTCCGGGCGCGCGCCCACGATTGCGTCGCGCTGGACGCCCTGATCGTGAGGAAATCCTGATGGCGAGATACTTCTGATGGCACTCCCTCCCATCCTCCAGAATCTGCGAATCCCGGCTTTTGGGGCGCCCTTGTTCATCATCCAGAACCCCGAGATGGTGATTGCCCAGTGCAAGGCGGGGATCCCCGGTTGCTTCCCGGCGCTGAACGCGCGGGAAGCCGACGGCGAGCCGCCGCTGCTGGATGCCTGGCTGACCGAGATCAGGGAGGAGCTGGACCGCCACAATCAGGCGAACCCGGACCATCCCGCAGCGCCCTATGCGATCAACCAGATCGTGCACCGCTCGAACGCGCGATTGCAGCGCGACATGGAGATCATGGTCAAGCATGAGGTGCCGATCTGTGTGTGCTCGCTGGGTGCACGCGAGGAGGTCTACGAGGCCGTGCATTCCTATGGCGGCATCGCGCTCCACGACATCATCAACAACTTCTTCGCGAAGAAGGCGATCTCGAAAGGGGCGGACGGGCTGATTGCGGTCGCAGCTGGCGCCGGGGGTCACGCTGGATCGATCTCGCCCTTCGCGCTGATCTCGGAGATACGGGAGTGGTTCGATGGACCGCTGCTGCTGTCTGGATCGATCTCCGAGGGCAATCAGTTGCTGGCGGCCGAGGCCATGGGTGCGGACCTCGGCTATATCGGGACGGCGTTCATCGCGACCGAAGAGGCGAACGCGCAGGCCGAGTACAAGCAGATGCTGGTCGACTGCACGTCGGACGATATCGTCTACTCGAGCCTCTTTACCGGGGTGCTGGGCAACTACCTCAAGCCGTCGATCACCCGGGCCGGGATGGATCCCGACAATCTGCCGGAAAGCGATCCGACCAAAATGAATTTCTCGAGCGGCTCGTCCAAGCCCAAGTCCTGGAAGGAAATCTGGGGCGCAGGTCAGGGGATTGCGGCCGTCAAGGATGTCACGACGATTGCGACCTATGTCGACAAGCTGGAGGCGGAGTATCTGGCGGCGCGTGGGCGGCTGGGACTGCGGCGGGCGGAGGCGGCGGAGTGAGCGCGAGGCTCGAGTTCCCGGGCGGTCCCGTCGCTGACGCGACACCTCGGGCTGGCGCCCTCGGCTGCCCGGCTCGCGCCGGTCAGGGGACCGCGGCGCCCGCGGCGGATGTGACACCAGACAGGAGACCGAGCGATGAGTGGTGAAGCCCAGGCGATCGTGCATGTCGACAACGACCACACCCGCGTGACTGAATGGCGGTTTGCGCCGGGGGCGGCGACCGGCTGGCACCGCCATGAGTTGCCCTATGTGATCACGCCGGTGACGGACGGCCAGGTGCGCATCAAGGGCCCGGGCGGGGCAGAGACCACGGCCGAGATGGTGGCGGGGCAATCCTACTACCGCGACGCAGGCGTCGAGCACGATGTAATCAATGCAGGGCCAGGCGAGCTGCGATTCGTCGAGGTCGAATGGAAAGGATGAGATGGGCCGAGAGCCCGTCCGCAAGGGAGGATTGATGGGACCGGAGAAGCAGTTCGAGGCATACCTGGCCGACGGCAAGTTCATGATCCAGCGCTCGGCCTCGACCGGGACCTATGTGTTCTATCCCCGTGCGTTCGTGCCGGGCTCGGGCGAGGAGGACCTGGAGTGGGTCGAAGCCTCGGGCGAGGGCACGATCTATTCAACCACGGTGAACCGCCGCTCGCCGGAGAAGGGCGGATCCTTCAACGTGGCCCTTGTCGATCTGGCAGAAGGGCCGCGCATGATGTCCCGCGTGGTCGGGATTGCGCCGGAGGAGGTCACCATCGGGATGAAGGTCACCGCCAAGATCGAAGAGTTGAACGGCGCCCCTGCCGTGGTGTGGGAGAAGGCGCCATGAGCGATCTGACGAAGCTGCGCGGCAAGGCCGCCTGTGTCGGGCTGGCGACCTACGGCACCGGCGAGTGTCCAGGTTGGAACTCGACCGAGATGATGGGTGTCGCCGTCCTGCGCGCGCTTGACGACGCCGGGCTGAAGCTGTCGGACATCGACGGCATCTGGGCGGCAACCGCCGTGCACTCGATGGCCGCGATGAGCCTCGCCGAACATCTGGGGATCCACCCGAAGTATTCGTCGGGCTCCAACATCGGCGGATCCTCCTTCATGGCACACTGCCTGGATGCGGCCATGGCGCTGGACGCGGGGCTCGTTGATGTGGCCGTGATCGCCTATGGCTCGAACCAGCGCACGGCGGGAGGCTTCAAGTCGGTCTCCGAACCGATGCCGTTCGAGGCGCAGTACGAGCCGCGCAACCCCATCACGGCCTATGCGCTGGCCTCCGCCCGCTACATGCACGAGTTCGGCGCCAAGCGCGAGCATCTGGCCGAGGTGGCCGTGTCCGCCCGCGCCTGGGCGGCCCAGAACCCGGAGGCCTTTGCGCGCGACCCCATCACCGTAGATGACGTGCTGAGCGCCCGCCCGATCTCGGACCCGCTGACCAAGCTCGACTG
Source organism: Pseudomonadota bacterium (assembly GCA_039033215.1). Taxonomy (GTDB): domain Bacteria; phylum Pseudomonadota; class Alphaproteobacteria; order Rhodobacterales; family Rhodobacteraceae; genus Thermohalobaculum. The sequence goes on from JBCCDA010000104.1 coordinate 6,843, forward strand.
CTGCCTGGTCACGGACGGGGCAGCCGCCATGATCATGACCCGCGCCGACCGGGCGAAGGACTTCGCCAAGCCGGTCTACCTGATGGGTGCTGCGATGGCGCATGACCACCGCATGGTCTCGACCATGCCGTCGCTGACCACGACCTGTGCGGCGGATGCCGGCTGGCGCGCCTTCCAGATGGCGCAGATGCAGCCCGGCGACATGGACACAGTGCAGCTCTACGATGCGTTCACGATCAACACGATCCTGTTCCTCGAAGATCTCGGTTACTGCGAGAAGGGCGAGGGCAAGGATTTTGTCTCCGGCGGCAACATCGCGCCGGGGGGATCACTGCCGGTGAACACCTCGGGCGGCGGGCTCAGCTGCGTGCACCCGGGCATGTACGGAATGTTCGTGATGAACGAAGCGATCCGCCAGGTCCGCGGCGATGCGCCCGGCGTTCAGATCGAGGGCGCCAAGACGAGTCTGGCGCATGGAAACGGCGGCGTGCTGAGCTCACAGGTCACGACGATCTGGGGCAGCGGCGACACCTTGTAGGGAGGACCGACATGGATCTCAGCTATACCGATGAGGAGAAGGCCTTCCAGCAGGAGGTCCGCAGCTATCTTCGCGACGCGCTGCCGGCCGATCTGGTCGACAAGGTCAAGAAGGCGCAGCGGCTGACGAAAGAGGATTTCCTCACCTGGCATGCCGTGCTTCGCGAGAAGGGCTGGCTGGCGCAGATGTGGCCCAAGGAACACGGCGGGACCGGTTGGGACGCCGCGCGCAAGGCGATCTTCGACGAAGAGATCGTGGCCGCAGGTGCGCCGCGGATCGTGCCCTTCGGCTTGAACATGCTGGGCCCGGTCTTGATCGAGTTCGGCAGCGAGGCCCAGAAGGCCGAATACCTGCCGAAGATCTACAATGATGAGCAGTTCTGGTGTCAGGGCTACTCCGAGCCCGGGGCCGGATCGGATCTGGCGGCGCTCAGGACCTCGGCGGTCCGGGACGGCGACCACTATGTCGTCAACGGCCAGAAGACCTGGACGACGTTCGGCCACCATGCCGACTGGCTGTTCCTGCTTGTGCGCACCGACCCGGACGCCCCGAAGCGTCAGCAGGGGATCAGCTTCCTGCTGTGCGACATGGCGACACCGGGGATCGAGGTGCGACCCATCTACACGCTGGAAGGCGAGCACGAGGTCAACGAGATCTATCTGACCGACGTCAGGATCCCGGTCGAGAACCTTGTCGGCGAGGAGAACAAGGGCTGGACCATCGCCAAGTATCTGCTGACGTTCGAGCGGACGGGCATTGCCAATGTCGGAAACTCGAAGGCCGGGATCCGCGGCATCCGGGAGGCTGCGAAAGCGCAGATGAAGAACGGCAAGCCGTTGCTGGAAGACCCGATGTTCGCGGCGCGCCTTGCGCAGGTGGAGATCGATCTCAAGGCGCTCGAGGTCTTCAACAACCGCATCGTGGCCTCGGCCGGTGAGGGCAAGGCGCCGGGCGCGGAGAGCTCGTTCCTGAAGATCAAGGGAACGCAGGTACTGCAGGAGACGACCGACCTCATGCGCAGGGCCTGTGGACCGTACGCGACGCCCGATCTGCCCGAGGCGTTCGATGCGGGCTGGAACGGCAAGCCGCCGGGGCCGGACTATGCGCTCAAGGCTGCGCGGAAGTACTTCAACTACCGCAAGACCTCGATTTACGGCGGCTCCAACGAGATCCAGCGCAACATCATCGCAAAGGCCGTGTTGGGCTTCTGAATGACGCCGGGCTGAGGCCCGGCTCAAGGCGAACGGGTACGCCGGGCTTCGGCCCGGTAATCACGAGGAAAACCCATGGACTTCGAGCTTTCCGAAGAGCGCCAGATGCTCAAGGACACTGCGGACCGGATGATCCGCGAGCAGTACACGCTGGACAAGCGCCACGCCGCAACAGGTTCGGATGACGGGTTCAGCCGCGAGATGTGGGCGGAGTTCTGCGAGCTGGGCCTCTCGGGCGCGCTGATCCCCGCGGACCACGGGGGTTTCGGTGGCACGGGTGAGGACATCGCGCTGGTCTTCGAATGTCTCGGCCGAGGGCTGGTGGTGGAGCCGTTCTTGCCAACGCTGCTCGCGTCTGTTCCGCTTGCGCACCATGGCTTGGACGAGGTGCTCGAGGCCGTGATGGAGGGCCGCACCCTGGTTGCGTTCGCGCACACGGAGCCCGATGCCTACTACACGCCCACCCACGTCGCCACGATGGCAGAACAGGTGGGACCGGACTGGCAGCTGACCGGCTCGAAGTCGGTTGTCATCAATGGTGGTACTGCTGATCTGCTGGTTGTCACGGCGCGAACGTTGGGCCGTACCGAGGGGGAGGCGGGGCTGGGGTTCTTCCTTGTCTCCCCGGGGTCCCCGGGCGTCGAGATCATCAGCCACAAGTCCATCGACGGGCCGCACGTGGCCGAAATCACGCTCAGCAAGGCACATGGAAAACCGCTCGGCGTGCCCGGCTCGGACTGGCCGCTGATCGAGCGCACGCTGGCAGCCGGCACGCTGGCGGTCTGCGCCGAGGCCATTGGCGCCATGGAGGCGGCCAAGGACCAGACGCTGGACTACCTCAAGGAACGCAAGCAGTTCGGCAGGCCCATCGGCGACAATCAGGTCCTGCAGCACCGCATGGTGGATATGGTGATGGAGCTCGAACAGGCCCGCTCGGCCGTCATGCTTGCCGCCAACACGCTGGAGGCCGATCGCGACACCCGCGAGATCAACATCTCGGCCGCCAAGAACCTGATTGGCCGCGCCGGTCGGCTGGTCGCCGAGGAGGTGATCCAGATGCAGGGTGGCGTCGCCATGACATGGGAATGGGGCACACCCCACTACGCCAAGCGGATCATCATGATCGATCACCTGTTCGGCGACACTGACCATCATCTGGCGCGTTATGCCGAGCTGACCCGGGAGATTGCCTGATGTCCGAAGACCGCATTCTTGTCGAACGCCATGGCCGCGTGCTGAAGGTTGTCAACAACGACCCCAAGACAAAGAACGCGCTGAGCTGGGATTTCTACGACGGCTTCCGCAAGGTCGTCGAGGAGGCCAGTGCAGACTCAGGGGTCGGCGTCATCGTGCTCACCGGGGCGGGCGGGTTCTTCTGCTCGGGCGGCAACATCAACGGGCTGAAGGAGCGGAGCCAGGCCGATTATGACACGCGGCGCTCCTCGGTCGATAAGCTCCACGACATGATCCACGCCATGCGGAACTGCCCCAAACCGATCGTCGCCGCGGTGGACGGCGGCGCCGCGGGGGCAGGGGCCTCGATCATGGCGGCCTGCGATCTGATCGTCGGCGCGCGCGATGCCTACGCCTCGGTCGCGTACATCAAGATCGGGATGACACCAGATGGCGGATCGACCGCGTTTCTGGGCACAGCCCTGCCGCGCCAGACGATATCCGAGATGGTTTTCACGGGTGACCGGATCCCGCTGGAGCGGCTGCACCAGTTGGGTGTCGTCAACCGGTTGACCGACCCCGGCGGCGCGCTGGATGCCGCGATGGACTGGGCAGCCCAGATCGCCGAGATGCCGACCCGGGCGCTGGCGAAGGGCAAGGCGCTGATCAATTCGGCCCGCTTGGCGGACCTCAAGGAGCAGCTCGACGCCGAGGCGGATGGCATTGCCGAGGCGCTCGGCGGCGTGGAAGGCGCCGAGGGTATCAACGCCTTCCTCGAGAAACGCAGCCCCGACTGGTCGAAGACCCGTTGAACCCGCTATTCGTAGCTGACGGTGACGCGCCGCTCGTTTTTCTGGTCGTCGCCGAAGAGCCCAAAGAGGGTCTGCCCCTCTTCCTCCGTTGCGATCAGGATCCGGTCCTCCGGGACACCTTGATCGACCAGAAAGCGCCGCACGTTGTCGGCTCGCGCGTTGGCAACGCGCTTGTTCGCCTCGGCGGTGCCCTGGGCGTCCACCTGCGCGAAGACGCAGACGGCGTCGCGGTACTTGGCGGTCTCCGCGAACTCGGCCAGCCGTGCCCTGTGCTCATTTGTGAGCTTGGTCTGACCGGTATCGTAGTTGACGGTGACGGCCCCGCTGCCGCCCGCTCCGCATTCCGCCGCTGCGGCGGGCAGCGCCATGGCTGCCACCAGGATCGCTGCTGTCAGTGTTCTGATCATCATTCTTCCCTCCCTGTCATGGTCCCCGCTTCAACGTGGCACCAAGCGGTCCGAAACGCTACCCCTCAACCACGGAGCCGAACATGAGCCGCCTCCCCACACCCGCCTATGACCAGATGACCGATGCGCAGCGCGAGGTCCACGATGCCATCACCTCGGGTCCGCGCGGGTCGGTGCGCGGCCCCTTCCTTGCGTGGATCCAGACGCCCGAGATGGCGATGCAGGCGCAGAAGCTGGGTGAGTACTTTCGCTTCAACACGTCGATCAGCAGGGATCTTGCCGAGATCGCGATCCTGGTGACGGGTGCGCACTACAAGGCCGAGTTCGAGTGGTGGGCGCATGTGCGCTTTGCCCATGAGGAGGGCGTGTCCGAAGAGATCACAGAGGCGATCCGTCTGGGCCGCGAACCCGTCTTCGAAGACATCAAGGCCAAGTGCGTCTACGAGACCGCGCGGGCCCTGAACACGCACCACCGACTAACGGATGACGAGTTCGCGCTTGCCCGGCAGGTCCTGGGCGAGACGGGGCTCATGGATGTGATCGGCCTCTGCGGGTACTACGCCTTGGTGTCGCTCACGCTGAACGTCTACGAGATGGATACGCCGGACGGCAGCCGCGCGTTCGACTGACCCGGCTGCTTGGGGCAGTCGAAACCGCGACCCCATTTTACCGACGGTGCATCCCCGTGCGTCGTCCGCCGCCCACGCGCCTCCCATAGGAAATCCGCCAGTGGACCGCGGCCGCATGACCCGCAATTCCTGCCGCATCACTGAACCAATTCCGCCTCTCGGCCCACTCATGAGCATCGAGAGAAGACGTGAAGCGGAGCAGCACGCGCATGAGCAACATCACCGGCAAATGGCAGAACGAATGGGAGACGAAGCGGGCGTTCTTCGAGGTGCAGAACGGCATGAAGGCCGAAAGCATGATCGATGACCTCGTCTGACCTCGGCGTGGCCTGACGCGCAGTGCCGTGTCCGAAAGATGCCCCGGGTGCCCTCGGCCGGGCCGGGTGGCTCCGGGGTATCATTGGAACGCACATGATGATGGCGCCCTGAGGGGCATGACCGGGGCATCTTGCCCAAGGCCCCTAGAGTGCGTTCGCCCGCGTCAGCAGATCAACGGGCGAAGTACTGGTCCGACGGGAGGAACCGCGCAAGGCCCGCGGCGTCTGCCCATTCGCGCTCATGCGGTTGCGTGCCGACGATCACGACGGTGTCCGACGGCATCTTGAGCGGATCCAGCACGGCCCGGATCGCGTCGCGACTATCGGGCCATGTGGCATTCGGTGCAGGTTGCGCCCTGACGAGGTCGATCGGGATGCCCGCCCCCGACAACGCATCCGCGACGCGGGCAGGCATGTCGCTGAGCGCAATGCGCTGACAGCTGCCGAGCGTCGAGAGTTTCGCACTGACCGGGGCAGGGACCGGTGGTGTGCGGCCAAGCTGCAGGCCAAGTGCCTGGCATGTATAGAGAAACCCGATGATGTCGCGTCCTGTGCCCAGCAGGATCGATGCGTATTGTGGATACTCGAGCCCCAGTTCCTTGGCGCGGCGCACGCGCCGGCGCACGGTCTCCAGCGGCAATTTGGGCATCAGCTCCGCGCGCGCCTTCTTCCAGGCGAACCGCCGTCCGCTGAAGCCTGCATCCATCGGCGGGCCCTGGTTGTGGCCGAGGCCGGGCAGCCGCTCGCCCGGCAGCGCGGATATGGGCGACTTGGGAAGCACTCAGCCCTTCCAGTCGATGTCGACCACCTGGGCCGATCGCTCTTCGAAGTCCCAGTTCCGTCCGAAATCCCGCAGGCGCGACTTCAGCCCCTTGGCGATGGTGATGGTCGAGGACATCCAGTACTTGGTGTTGTTGATCGTGACGTGCTCGTCGGGGTTCACGCCGCCGATCGGCTCGATCGACGCCAGGATCGCCTTGCCTGCGGTGACCGTGCGAACAGTGCCCTCGACGGTATAGGTCACGGGCACCTTCTTGGTGCCGAGGAAGTTCGCGACGAGCAGACGCAGCAGGCCCGTGGTGCCGCCGGCCTGACCGGACAGAATTTGTTCAAGCCCCGCGGTCTGGGTATCGTCGGCGCGTTCATCGACATAGAGCGCGACGGTCCAGCCGCCCTCGGCCATTCGCCCGGGGATATCGAGCAGCAGCGCCACGTTCAGACCATCCAGCGGCGTGCCCTGGAAGTGCCCGTCGTCGATGCGGAACGCCATCCACGCCTGGCAATAGCCATGCGTCGGTCTTGCGACACCCAGCGAGACATCGCAGGGGCAAAAGACATCGCAGGAACAGTTGAGCGCGAGCTCCCCCTGGATCGCCCAGCCCTCGGCCGGCTCCGCCGGGACCAGCGCCGTGCCGGTCCCCGGCATCTTCGACGAGATGCGGGGCGCGAGAAGGCGGATGGCCTTTTGCGTGATCGTATCTTGGTCGGCCATCGGATCCCTCAAACTACAGCGCGGACAAGTGTTATCAGGCCCGCGAGGATCAGCAAACCCCCGGTGATGCGTCCCCAGATCTCGACACGCGGCAGCACCTTCTCGGCCAGGAAATAGACAGCGATGGCGGCCATCCAGACGACGTTCATGGCCCCGAAGACGAACATCAGCCCCATCAGCGCGATGCAGCAGCCAAGGCAGTACAACCCGTGGCGAGCCCCCACGGGGAAAGCCCCCGACATGCCCTCGCGCCAATGGCTCATCAGGTACGTGAGCGGGTGGCGACAATGGCGCAGGCAAAACTCCTTGATCGGCGTGAACTGATAGGCGCCCGCGACGATTAGAAGGACCGCAGCCGCGTAGGGCCCCGCCAATGTGCCGCCCATCGAGAACCACTCGGACGAGCGCAAGCCCAACTGCCCAAGCGCACCCACGACCGAAAACGCAGCCCAGAGCAGAAAGTACCCCAGGGTGAACAGGAAAATGCGCAGGGCGAGGCGCAGGCCGCGATCTTCCTTCCCGGCGATGCCCGCGTAGATCGCCATGATCGGCGCCATTGAGGGCAGCATCATGGCCGCCATCATCAGCACCCACATGGCGATCGTGGCCGTGACGGTGCCGGCGGACCAGTCGCCGGGGGCCATCATCCCCATGCTCATGTCCATCCCGCCCATGCCGGACGCGCCCATCGTGCTGCCCATGTCCATCCCGGCCATCATGTCCATGCCCGCCATGTGCCGCCAGGTCGCGAGCCACAGCACCCCGGCGACCAGGGTGGCGACGATCGCGGTCACGACACGGGGGTCGTCGGCATAGCGGGAAATCAGACGTGCGCTCATGGGGGGCTTTCGCTCTCAAGGTTGGCTTGCCATCAAACCCGCCATCTGCCACTTGTCAAACCAAAGCGGCGTCCGCCGTGACCTACCCCTAGGAGGTACCCATGACATTCCGTGCGCTCGTCGTGGACGAGGAAGAACAGGGCCAGGTGAGCCAGTCCGTCGAAGATCTGGGCGAGGACCGGTTGCCCGATGGCGATGTGACCGTGGCAGTCG